>NZ_QKSO01000010.1:0-161935 GCF_003234215.1 Curtobacterium sp. MCSS17_006
CATCCACCCCCACGCAACACGGCGCCGGACGGAACGCACCCGTGTCCCGTCCGGCGCCGCGGTCTCTCCCCGACCGAACGCCCGGCCCGCTGCCTCAGGCCCGACGCACGCGCAGCGTCACGATCTCGAACGGACGCAGGGTCAGCACGACCGGCTCCCCGGCCGACCACGTGCGCTCCAGCGGCCGCTCGAGCAGGTCGACCTGCGACACCGACTCGACGTCGAACCCGAAGGAGACCCCGACGTCAGCAGCCCGGCCCCCGAGCCCCTCGTACAGTCGCACGACGACGTCTCCGGAGCGGTCCTCGGCGAGCTTGACGGCCTCGACGAACACCTGCGGCGACGACACCGTGACGAGCGGCGCGACCTCGGCCGACCCGGGCACGCTCCGCACCGGCAGGTTCAGCCGGTACCCGGAGTCGGCGGCGTCGAGCACCGAGGCCCCGATCCGCAGCACGGTCCGGAACACGTGGTGCCCCTGGTCGGCGTTCGGGTCCGGGAACGTCGGTCCGCGCAGCAGCGACTCCCGCACGAGCGTGGTGATCCCGCCGTCCGCCCGGGTCTCGCGTGTGATGTCGTGGCCGTAGGTCGAGTCGTTCGCCACGGCGACGCCGAACCCGGGCTCCGCGACGTGCACCCAGCGGTGTGCCGAGGTCTCGAAGCGGGCGTGGTCCCACGAGGTGTTCTGGTGCGTCGGCCGGTCGATGTGCCCGAACTGGATCTCGCTCGAGGCCGACGACGCGAGCACGTCGATCGGGAACGCGAGCTTCAGCAGCTTCTGGTGCTCGTGCCAGTCGACCTCGGTCTCGACGCTCAGCTCCGGTTCGCCCTGCACGGCGGAGTAGCGCGTGGTGAGCGTCGACGATCCGAAGGACCGTTCCACCACGAGCTCGTCGCCCGCGATCGCGACCGACGACGCCGACAGCACCGTGCCGTTGCGCTGGTAGGCGCGGTCGATGTCCCACGCCTCCCACTGGTTCGGGGTGTCCCGGAAGACCGTGTACTCCGCCGCCGCAGCGCCTGGTGCGATCGCGTCGCGTCCGGTGGCGTGGTCGACGAACGACACGACGTGGCCTGCAGCGTCGATGGTCGCGGTGACGACGCCGGTGTCGAAGACGAAGCGGTCGCCGCTCCGGACGGGAGGCACGGGTCGCGGCGCGTGGACGACCGAACCCGCCAGGGCGGTCACGTCCCCTGCCGCGACCGGCGAGGCGTTGAAGCGCACGACCGACGCGGCGTCGTCGGCTGCGCCGGCAGCGGCTGCGGTCCCGCCTGCGGCGAGCGCCGTCGTCGCGCTGCCGATCAGCCCCTCGAGCACCTCGGCGACCCGGGCGTACTGCTCCTCGGCGTTCTCGTACACCCACGCGATCGAGGACCCGGGCAGGATGTCGTGGAACTGCTGCAGCAGGACGGTGTGCCAGGCGTCCTCGAGTTCGGCGTACGGGTACTCGCTGCCGAGCCGGACCGCCGCCGTCGCCGCCCAGAGCTCGGCCTCGCGGAGCAGGTGCTCGGAGCGGCGGTTGCCCTGCTTCGTGCGGATCTGCGACGTGTAGGTGCCGCGGTGGAACTCGAGGTACATCTCCCCCGACCAGACCCCGGGCGTCGGCAGCTCGGCTTCGAGCTGTTCGAACACCTGCGCCGGCGTGCCGAGCGTGACGTGGGGTGACCCGTCGAGGTCGTGCTGGCGGTGTGCGGCGCCGACCATCTCGCGGGTGGGACCGCCACCGCCGTCGCCGAAGCCGTACAGCAGCATCGAGGTGTTCGCGGTGCCGCGTTCCTTGTTGTTCCGTTCGCCGCGGCGCAGGTCGGCGGGCGAGACGTCGGAGTTGTAGGTGTCGGCCGGGGGCAGGTGCGTCAGGACGCGCGAGCCGTCGATGCCCTCCCAGTGGAACGAGGTGTGCGGGATGACGTTCGTCTCGTTCCACGACGGCTTCTGGGTGACGAACCACTTCGACCCGGCGGCGCGGACGATCTGCGGCAGGGCGCCCGAGTAGCCGAACGAGTCGGGGAGCCAGGCCTCGGGGGTGTCGATGCCGAACTCCTCGAGGAAGAAGCGCTTGCCGGCGACGAACTGGCGGGCCAGGGCCTCGCCGCCGGGCAGGTTGGTGTCCGACTCCACCCACATGCCGCCGACGGGGATCCACCGCCCTTCGGCGACCCGCTGCTTGATGCGGGTCCAGATGGACGGGTACTCGTCGCGGATCCAGGCGTACTGCTGCGCGGACGAGCAGGCGAAGGTGAAGTCGGGGTCGCGGTCCATCAGGTCGAGCACGTTCGAGAACGTCCGGGCGCACTTGCGCTTCGTCTCGCGCACGGGCCACAGCCAGGCGGAGTCGATGTGGGCGTGCCCGACGGCGATCGCGCGGTGGGCGGCGGGGCTGGCGGGGACGGCGAGCACGGGCGCCAGGACCTGCCGGGCGTCCGCGGCGGTGCCGGCGACGTCGTCCGGGTCCAGGGCGTCGGCGGCGCGTTCGAGTGCCCGCAGGATGTCGGCGCCGCGGGTGCCGTCGGTGGGGAGCTCGGCCATCAGCCCGCGCAGCACCCAGAGGTCCTGCTGCAGTTCCCACACGGTGTCGTCGCGCTCGACGACCTCGAGGGCCTTCAGGCGGTAGATCGGGTCGTCACCGGCGGTGGAGCGCGAGCCGAGCGGCGTCGCACCCTGGAACGAGTCGCCGCCGATGTCCGGGTTCGCCCCGGCCTCGATCCAGAGCTCGAAGGACTCCCCCGGGCCGACCTCGAGCGGCACGGTGTCGTTCCGCGGCTCGATCGCCTTGATCGTGGAGCCGTCGGCGCGGAACGCGAGTCCCTCGGCCTGGAAGCCGGGCTGCCGCTTGGTGAACCCGAGGTCGATGAGGAGCTCGGCGGTGGTCCCCGGCGCGGTGCCGAAGTCCGCCGGCACGGTCCCGGTCACCCGGAACCACGTCGTGCCCCACGGGCGTCCGCCCCAGTGCGACCCCACCGTGAACGGTGTGTACGTCTCGCCCACGGCGGCGTCGAACGGCACCGGTTCGCCCGGCACCTCCCACGCCTCGATCGTCACCGGCGCCGAGCGACGGAGGACGGCGGGGTCGACACGGTCGCGCACGAGGCGGGCGATCCGGGCCTCGACGAGCGGTTCGTCCTGGTGCATGTGCTTCCTTTCTGGTTGCAAGACACCGGTGTTCGCGAACGGAACCGCGGTTCGCGGGTGTTCGACGCGCGAACACCGGTGTTTTGCGGGGCGTGGACCGGCGGATCAGCCCTTGATGCCGCCGGCGAGGGCGTTGCCGCCGCCGAGGCCTCGGGACACGATCACGTAGAGGGCGATGACGGGCACGGAGTAGACGATCGAGAACGCGGCGAGCTGGCCGTACGCCACCGCCCCGTTCTGCCCGAAGAAGTTGAAGATGCTCACCGCGGCGGGCACCTTCTCGGGCGAGAGCAGCAGAACGAAGGGGACGAAGAAGTTCCCCCACGCCTGGATGAACACGAAGATGAACACGACCGCGATGCCCGGACGCATGAGCGGGATGACGATGCGGGTCAGGGTGGTGAGCATCGAGGCGCCGTCGGTCCACGCCGCCTCTTCGAGCGAGATCGGCACGGAGTCCATGAAGTTCTTCGCCATCCAGATCGCCATCGGCAGCGACGTGGCAGCGAGGAAGAAGATGCAGCCCCACACGTTGTCGATCAGGTTGAGCGACACGAACAGCGCGTAGACGGGCACCATCATCGCGGTGATCGGCAGGCCGGTGCCGAACAGGATGCTGTACAGGAACGGCTTGTTGACCCGCATCTTGTACCGGGACAGCGGGTACGCGGCCAGCAGCGCGAACACCACGGTGACGACCGCGGTGCCGCCGGAGAGCAGCAGGCTGTTCGCGAGCGGGATGAACGACAGCTCGGGGGTGAGCACCTTCGCGAAGTTGTCGAGCGTGAACTGCGAGGGCAGCTTCACCGACAGCGAGGCCTGGGTGTCGAACGAGGCGAGCACGAGCCAGAGCAGCGGCACCGCGAAGCACACCGCGATGACGAGCAGCACGACGTTCGACACCCACCGCATGGTGCGGCCGCGCGGGGACGTCATGTGCATCGACCCCGGTGCGGTCACCGAGCGGGTCGTGGTCTGGTCGAGGGACGGGGCTGTCATGGCCATCAGTCCACCTCCGGCTTGAGGGCTCGGATGTAGATGATCGAGAAGACCGCCCCCACCACGAGCAGGATGGTCGCGATCGCCGTCCCGAAGCCGAGCTGCGAGAACTTGAACGCCTCCTGGTACGCCAGGATCGGCAGGGTCGACGAGTTCGTGCCCGGACCGCCGCCGGTCATCACGAAGATCAGCGTGAAGACCGACAGGGTCTGCAGCGTCGTGAGCATGAGGTTCGTCGAGATGCTCCGGCGGATCACCGGGAGCGTGATGTAGACGAGCCGCTGCCAGCCGGTGGCTCCGTCGACCTCGGCGGACTCGGTGATCTCCTCGGGGACCTCCTGCACGGCGGCCGAGTAGACGAGCATCGAGAACGCGGTGCCGCGCCAGATGTTCGCCAGGATCACGGCGAGCATCGGGTACGTGTAGAGCCAGTTCGCGCCGGTGATCCCGATCGACGCGAGGAACGTGTTGAGCGTCCCCTCGTCGTTGAAGAACGCGTACGCCGCGAACGACGCCACGATCTCGGGCAGGACCCACGCGGCCACCACGAAGGTGCCGACGATCGCCCGGACGGCCTTGTTCGCCGAGCGCATCAGCAGGGCCAGTCCGAGGCCGAGCACGTTCTGTCCCACCACGGCCGAGGCCAGCAGGAAGACGACGGTCAGGATGACGGACTTCGGGAAGTCCGGGTCCTGGAACAGCTCGACGTAATTCTGGAAGCCGACGAACTGCTGGTCGGCCGCGCTGGCACCGGTCAGGGCCGAGTTGGTGAACGACCCGTAGAACGACGAGATGACGGGGCCGAGCAGGAAGATGACGAGGAGGACCAGGGCGGGCAGGAGCGGGACCGCTCGTCCGACGTTCCGCAGTGGTCGCCGCTTGCGCGGCACGGGTGGATCGGTGCGCTTCGGCGCACCGGGCGCCGACAGCGTCGGCGCGAGGGGGGTGCTGGACACGATGGGTGCCTTCCGGGTGCGGAGGGGTTCCGAAGGTGGGGAAGAGCGGACGGGAGGCGCGGTGCGGGACCGCCCCGCGCCTCCAGTCCGTCAGTGGGTGACGTCCGTCAACCAGCGGAGACGGTGTTCTCCTTGCCGACCACCTGCGTGACGGCCTTGTCGTAGGCGGCAGCCGCGTCCTTCGGCGACTGCTGACCGGTCATGACCGCTTCCATCGCGACCTGGATCGCGTTGGACACCTGCGAGTAGTCACTCGTCGCCGGGCGGAAGTTGGTGTTCTCCACCAGCCCCGAGAAGAACTTGAACGTCGGGTTCGCCGCCGTGTAGGCCGGGTCGTCCGCGACGTCCTTCCGGACGGCGATCTGGCTGTTCTCGGTGTCGTACTTCAGCGAACCGTCCTTGTCGAGGAAGCTCGTGATGAAGTCGAACGCCGCCTGCGGGTTCTTCGACTTCGCGCCGACCGCCAGGGTCCAGCCGCCGGACATCGAGTTGTAGCCGGGAGCCTGCCCGTTCTGGGTCGGCATGGGTGCCTGGCCCATCACGTCGTTCCACTCGGGCCACGGCGCGGTGCCGGACTTGAGCCACGTGCCGGACTGCCACGAACCGTCCAGGTCGATCGCGAGCTTGCCCTTCGGCAGCCACGTCTGGGCGATGGTCGTGCCGACGTTCGTGTCGAGCGCCTGCTGCGGTGTCGGGCCGAGGCCGCCCTGGTAGACGTCCTTCACGAACTTGAGCGAGTCCTCGAACTGCTTCGAGCCGGTGACCCACTTCTTGTCCTTATACAGGGTGTTGCCGGAGCCGTCGGCGCCGTACAGGAGCATCTCGAAGCCCTGCATGGTCGAGGCCTCGCCCTGCGCCTTGCCCGAGTAGATGTTGAACGGGATGACGTCGGGCTGCTTCTCCTTGATGGTCTTCGCCGCCGCGAGCACGTCGTCCCACGTCTTCGGCTTCCACGGGACGTCGAGCCCGGCCTTCTTGAAGATGTCCTTGTTGTACCAGAGGGCTCGGGTGTCGGTGCCCATCGGGACGCCGTAGATCTTGCCGTCGTCACCCTGCCCGGCCTGCTTGGCGTTGTCGAAGAACTGGTCCCACTCGTCCCACTTGTCCGTGTACTTGTCGAGTGGCAGCAGGTAGCCCGCCTCGGCATCGGCCTTGACGAGGAACGTGTCCTCGTACATGACGTCCGGGGCGGTGGCCGGCGCCTTGTTCATGAGCGCGAGCTTCGTGTAGTAGTCGTTGCCCTGTGCCTGGATGGGCACGAGGGTGACCTTCTTGCCGGGGTTGTCCTTCTCGTACTGCTTCTTGACGACCTTCATCTGGGCGTCGAGCTGCTGGAAGGCGCCGAACTTCTGGTACGCGATCTTGATCGTGTCGCTCGAGGCGGACCCCGAGCTCGAGCAGCCAGCCAGACCGACTGCGGCCACGGCCACAGCTGCGAGTCCGGCGATGATGCGGGTGCGTTTCATCGGTGCTCCTTTGCACGGGTGATGTCCGCGGGCACCATCGCCCGCGCGCAGGATTAGTCCACCGTATTGACTTAAACCTGTCAAGGAGTTTCTCGCGCGGATTCGGGCGTACCGGGTGGATCCGGGCGTACCGAGCGGAATCGGGCGTACCGAGTGGAATCGGGCGTACCGGGTCGGAAGTTTCGACCAGGTACGCCCGATTCCACTTCCCATCGCGTGCGTTCTGGGAAGGAACGTCCGTCAGGAGATCGGCGTCGCGCTCCCCGTCACCGTGATCCCGCCGGCCTCGGGCACGTCCACGAGCAGCAGACTCGGACGCCCGACGTGCCGCCCCTGCCGGATCGTAACGCGGTCGCCCGGCTGCACTGCCCCGATCTGCCGCAGGTACGCCCCGGTGGACGCCGCTGCCGATCCCGTCGCCGGGTCCTCGGTGATGCGCCCGGCGGGGAACAGGTTGCGCGCCTCGTACTCCCGGTCGCCGGTGCGGTGCAGCACCGTGACGGTCCCCGCCCAGCCGGCCTCGCGCTTGAGCTCGGCCAGGGGCCCCGGCGCGAACCCGAACTGGTGGAACAGCTCGCGGTCGTGCAGCACGAGCACCGGGTGCCAGTTGCCGGCGAAGGACTCCAGCACCGGGAACCCCGGAGCGATGTCCGCGGCCGAGAGCCCGAGCAGGTCGAACAGCCGCACCAGCAGACCCGGCTCGATGTCCCGTGTCGCCGGCTCGACGCTCGTCATCGCGACCTGCACCGCTCCGTCCGCACCGACCGTGGCGTCGAGCGCGACCTCGCCGGCCAGGGTCGTGAACACCCGCCGGCCCGGACCCTCGCGCTCGGCCAGCGCGACGGCCAGGGCGACGGTGGCGTGCCCGCAGAACGGCACCTCGGCGCTCGGCGAGAAGTAGCGGACCCGCGGCCCGGTCGACGTCGCACCCACGACGAATGCGGTCTCGGGGTACCCGACCTTCCGGGCGATCGCGAGCATCTGGTCGTCGGACAGTCCGGCCGCGTCGAGCACGAGCCCGGCGGGGTTGCCACCGCCCGGCTCGGCGGCGAACGCGGTGTACCGGAGGATCTCCTGCTGCATGCCCCGACGCTACTGCGGCGTCACGACCGGGTGTGCGGGCCGATCACCGACGGGTGGCCCGGACTGCTGCGGTGCCGCGGGTGGCTCCGAGGGCAGCGCGAGGAACACGGCGAGCACGATGTAGCCGGCGGGCACGAAGCAGAGCAGGACCCACCACCCGGAGCGGTTCGTGTCGTGGAGCCGCCGCACCGCGATGGCGATCCAGGGCAGCAACGCCGCGAGCCCGACGACCACGAAGACCCCCAGTGCGATCTGGGCGAAGACCGGCATCGACGTGAGCAGGAACCACCAGACCGGGAACGGGTTGAAGGACTGCATCGCCTGGTCGAGGACGCGCGCTTCCTCCGGGCTCGGCATCGGTGGGGGCGTCGTGAAGAGTCCGATGCCGTACACGATGTTGATCGCAGCGGAGATGATCGCCCACCACAGCGCCCACCACCAGAACTCGGCACGAGCGGCACGACCCCGGAACACGACGCACCCCCGCCAGAACCGCGAGAACGAGGCGGGGAAGGTGGCCTGGTGCCAGGGGACCCCGACCGGTGGCTGCTGCGTCTGGTGCACCGGACCTGCTTACCGGGGCGACCTGGGCCCTCCTGAGCACTCCTCGGCAGGCCCGGCGTACTGCGGTCCCCGGGTGGGGGTAACCCCCGACCGATTCCGGGTGCGCACGTGATGTTTCAGCGCCGCGTCCGTCGTGAGACTGGATCCATGAGCACCGACACGCGCCCCACCACCGCCCGCCGCACCCTCCGGATCGCCCTCGCCTCCACCGCCGCGGTGTCCGCCCTGCTGCTGACCGCCGGCTGCAGCGCGATCCAGGACATCGTGCCGAACAAGACCCCGCAGAAGCACTTCGACGCGTACTCCGACGCCCCACGCTCCGGGGAGTCCGAGGACCTGGCCTTCTTCATGCCGAAGTGGGTGCCGAAGGACGCGAAGGACATCGACGTGCGCCTCCACGTCTCGCAGCCCGGGTACGTCATCGGGTTCGCGTCGAAGGACGGCGTCGACGTGGACGACTGCACCCCGCTCGACGAGTCGTACGGCGGCACGGCGATGACCGCCGATTTCCTGCCCGAGGAGCTCCCGACCAAGGGTCTCGTCACCTGCGGCGACGGCCGCGCGGTCACCGAGATCGACGGCCGCTGGTACGGCTGGACCACGAAGGACGCCATCCCCGGTCAGGACGACACCCAGACCATGCACGGCACCGAGCACTGACCGCAGCCACCCACCGGCCTGGAGGCGCGTGGCGGCCCCGCCCCGCGCCTCCCGTCCGTCGCGCGGTCGCGCCCACCGCGCATGGGTGAGCAGAAGACGTCGGGTCCGCACCGCGAACCCGACGTCTTCTGCACACTCATCGCCCCGACGGGGGGCGTGGGGACTACCCCGCGGCGGCCGCGGTCCGTCGGCGACGCACGATCAGCACGCCCGCGCCCGCCGCGAGCAGCAGGAACGCCACCAGCGCACCGGCACCGAGCCCCGCAGCACCCGTGAACGCGAGCTGCCCATCCACGGTGATCGTGATCGGGGTCCACCCGATCAGGCTCCCGTCCGCAGCCGTCACCGCCAGACGATGCGCACCAGCCACCGTGTCCACCGGGATCGTCACCCGAACCGTCCCGTCAGCAGCGACCACAGCCGCGCCGATCAGCGTCGGCTCCGAGAACAGCCACACGTTGACCGTGTCACCGGCCGAAGCCGAGCCCACCGTCACCGTGATCGTCTCCCCCGCACGAGCGGTCGCCGGAGCCGACACCCCGCCACGGTTCGCCTCCGTCAACAACGACTCCGACGGCGCCACCGGAACAACCGGGGCAGCCGAGGGACCCGGGGTCGGGACCGCTGTGGGCGTCCCACCCGGGGTCGGCGTCGGCGTCGTGCCGCCGTCGCCCGGGGTCGGGGTCGGGGTCGGGGTCGGCGTGGGCTCCGCGCCCGGGTCGGTGTCGCCGCCCTCGCACGGGTACGTCCCCGTGCGGAGCGAGAACCCGTCCGTGTCGTTGTCGTCCGCGTAGAAGGTCGCGCGCTCCCCGTCCGTGCAGACGCCCGAGATCGCGAAGCCCTCGTTGGCGAGCGTGCGGTCGGCGGCCGACGGCGCCTCGTACAGCGTCGAGGCGGCGAAGGCCCCGTCGGTCACCTCGAACAGCGCGGTCCGGCCGGAGCACACCTCGTCGCAGACCACCCAGAGCGCGTCGAGCGTCGGGTCGAACTGCACGTCGGCGACGACGGCGAGCGAGGTCGCGATCGTGGCGACCCGCGCCGAGGACCCGTCGTCCATCAGGGCGTAGGCGTACACGCTCGCGGTGCCCTCGACCCCGACGAAGAACAGCCCCTCGCCGTGTCCGGCGTAGCTCGACGGTGCGTAGGCGGCGCCGGTGCGCTCGTCGGCGAAGCCGTGCGCGGTGAGCCAGGTGTCCGGGATCCAGGTGACGCCCTCGAGCCCGGCGTTCGCGCCGAGCCCGGGGAAGTCCGCGGCGAGGTTCCACTCGTCCGTGGCCCGCAGGGTGCCCTCGGAGCCGTCGGTCGTGGCGTAGCGCAGGACCGACGGGCGGCTCGTGCTCGACACGTCGTTGTTGCGCTCGGTCGACACGTAGACGGCGCCGGGGTCGTCGCTCGTGACGGTCACGCCCTCGGCGTCCGGGGTGCCCGTGCCGTCGGCGTAGCGCAGGTCGGTGCCCGCGGCGTTCGACGGTGCCCAGCCGCCCGCGCCGTCCGAGGTCAGGTGGTAGAGCAGGCCGTCGCCGTTCTGCACGGCCCAGACTTGCCCGTCCCGCGAGGTCTTCGAGGTCGTCCAGTCGAGGCCGCTCAAGTCGCCCGTGAAGGTGTCCTCGTCGTCGAGCACGGTCTCGTCCGGGCCGCCGGGCCAGGCCTCGGCGGTGACGACGCCGGCGAACCGGTTCGCCGCACCCTTCGTGGGTGCTGCCGTCTCGGCGAAGTCGCCGGTGCCGTCGGGGTTGCGGCCGTACGTGGTGGCGGCGTGCGCCGTCCACGAGGTCGAGTCGACGACCGCACCGCGGGCGTCGAAGAGCCGCGCGGAGTCCGCCTTGCCGAGTCCGAAGCCGAACGCCGCCTCGTCGAGGACGGTGAAGCCCCCGGCCGCGACGGTCGTGCCCGCGGGGATCGTGTACGTGTGGTCGTCCTCGCTGTCGCGCAGCACGTACCCGCCCAGGTCGACGGTGGTGCTGCCGGTGTTGGTCAGCTCCACCCAGTCGCCGGGGGTACCGTCCTGCGACTCGACCTCGTTGATGCGCACGGGTGAGGAGCAGTCGTTCGCAGCCCCCTTGGTCGAGGCCGTGGTGTCCACGAGCGGCCCGACGCCGTCGGCGCAGCGGCCGTAGGTGACACCCGCGTGGGTCGTCCAGGCGTACCGGAGCACCAGGTCGCCGGCGGGGTCGTACAGGCGCGCGGTGTCCGCACCGCCGAGCCCGAAGTCGAAGCCGGGGGCGGTCGCGGACAGCTGGTCGACGACGAAGTACCCGCCGGCGGCGATCGTCGAGCCGCTGGGCAGCACGTACGCGTCGTGCGAGTTGTCGGAGTCGAGGAACGCGTACCCGGTCAGGTCGATCGCGGTGCCCGAGGTGTTCTTGAGCTCGACCCAGTCGGTGTCGTCGGCGTTCGACTCGACCTCGTTGACGACGAGGCCGTTCGCCGCGACGGCGCCGACTGCCGGGTCGTCGTCACCGACGGCCGCGAGGGCCGGGCTGGCGGTGACGACACCGGCGGCGACGACCAGGGCGGTCGCGACGGCGGCGCCGATGCGGAGTGTTGGCGGGCGCAGGGTGGGCGGGCGCAGGGCGGGAGCGCGCATGCAGGGTCCTTCTCGGGGGAGCGAGCGGGCGGAGACCTGCACGACTGTTCAGCATCCACGCGACCGGCCGGTGGCCGCGGGGTGAACGCACGGTGTCCCGGGTCGCGCCCGGCGCCCTGGACCCGCCGCGGGCGGACGGGAGGCGCGGTGCGGCCCCGCACCGCGCCTCCCGTCCGCCCTGCGGTCGCGCTCACCGCATCCGGTGCGCAGAAGACGTCGGGTCCGCACTGCGAACCCGACGTCTTCTGCACACTCGTTGCTCGAGGTGTCAGCGCTCGGTGACCTCCGAGAAGTCGGGCGTCCCGTCGGGCAGCGCGGGCAGGGGCGTGCCGTCGACGTAGCGGGGCCAGGCCAGGGCGCGGGAGGCCGACGGACGGGACGCGTAGCGACGCCCGTCGGACGCGACGACCGTCTCGGGCGCGGGACCGGGGGCGGAGGCAGGAGCGGGCGCAGGTGCGGGAGCGGGCGGCAGCGGCACCTCGGGTGCGGGTGCGGGAGCGGGAGCGGCGGGCGTCGGCGTCGCGCTCCACGCCGGCTGCTGCTCGGGCACCGACCACGTCGCCGACGGCAGCGTGGCTCGCGGACGGAACAGGGCGTTGCTCAGGGGCACCACGACGGTCCCGAGCAGGTCGAGGATCACCACCACCCAGACGAGCCGCCAGTAGCCCCGGGCGTAGTCGACGTCCGGCGCGAGCAGCGGGATCGAGAGCAGCAGTGCGAGCAGGGCGATGACGCCGACGGTGGCCTTCGCGACGACCTGCAGGACGGGCGTCGGGTAGCGCCGGTGGATCACGAGGAGCAGGTGGACGTGCAGGAGTGCCACCCGGGCGACGCCGGCGAGCCAGATCCAGTGCCAGAAGTGCTCCAGGACGAACCAGATGCCGTCACCGGAGACGCCCGTCGGCACGATCCACACCTTGTACAGACCGGCGACGAGCAGGTACATCGACGTGGCGATGCTCGCGAACGCGAAGATCCCGGACCGCCTGGACGACACGTCGGCGTCGTACCAGGACAGCAGCGCGAAGACGACGACCACGACGATCGTCAGGAGCAGCTGGACCGCGACCATGCCGAAGTCGCCGAGGAGCACCGCGGCGACGCCGACCAGGCCCGCGGCGACGACCGCGCCGATGATCGTCCGGAACACGAGTGGGCGCACCCTCGCCCACCGCGGGTCCATCGTGCCGTCCGTGTCGTTCGCGCTGTCCGTGCTGTCCGTGCTGTCCGTGGTGTCCGTGCTGTCCGTCATGTGTCCCCCGTCGATCCCGCACACCTGGCGGCTGCGTCGGATCGCAGCGTAGCGGGCCGGGGCGGAGTGCTCCGGCCGGGCAGGGCGCCGGGCGACGGCGTCCGTGCCGTCAGCGCCGGATGAGCAGGGTGCTGGCCCGCGGCGAGAGCGCGGCGTCGAGCACCAGGCAGGCGGCACCCACGGCGGCGACGTCGGCACCGCGGTCGCTCTCCACCACCTGCACGGCGTGCTTCGGCACGAGCAGCGGCGACCCGACGATGGCGGTCCGCGCGGCCGGCAGGGCAGCGCTCGCGATGCGTGACCAGAACGGGCCGCCGAACACCACGCGGTCGATGTCGAGCAGGTTCACGATGAGGACGACGGCGTTGCCCATGACGGTGCCGGCATCGGCCGCGAGCGTGACGGCGGTGTCGTCCCCGTCCGCGATGGCCGCGGCGAGCTCGTCCCATGCGGCGTTCACGGCGTCGACATCCGCGGCGTCGGTGGCATCGGTGGCATCGGTGGCATCGGCACCAGCACCGGCCTCCTTGACCGCGCCGCCGCCCGACAACGCCAGCCCCCGCGACCGCGCGACCCGCACCAACCGGTCCGGCGCGACGGCTGCACCGACCTCGCCGCGCGTACCCGAGCCGTCCGGGGTGCCCGCGAGCGACCCCTGGTCGACCATGATGTGCCCGGCGTCACCCGCGTTCGACCCCACCCCGCGCACGGGTTCGTGGTCGACGACGAGCCCGACGCCGAACCCGGTACCGAAGTACACGAACGCGAAGTTCCGCGCCGAAGACTCCCCCGCCAGGAACATCTCGCCGACCGCGGCGGCCGTCACGTCCTTCTCGAGCAGCACCGGGTAGCCGGTGGCCTCGGCGACCGCGTCGCGCAGGGGCACGTCCCGCCAGCGGGGCAGGAACGGCGGGTCGACCACGATGCCCGCCTCGACGTCGATGGGTCCGGGGCTCGCGATCCCGACGCCCAGCACGCTCTCGACGGCGACCCCGGCGTCGGCCACGAGCCCGTCGACGGCCGAGGCGATGGTGCGCACCACCTGAGACGGATCGTCGGCGGTCGGGGTCGAGGTCGTGGACGCGGCCACGACGGTGCCGGCGAGGTCGAGCAGCACGTAGGTGACGACCGCCGGATCGACGTGCACGCCGACCGCGTACCGGCTGCCCGGCTCGAGCCGCAGGATGGTACGGGGCTTGCCACGACCCGAGACGATGGTGCCGGACTCCGCGATCATCCCGGCCTCGATCAGGAACCGGGTGACGTTCGACACGGTCTGCGCGCTGAGCCCCGTGCGGGCTGCGAGTTCGACGCGGCTCAGGCCGTCGGGCGAGCGGCGGACGGCATCGAGGACCACGGTGCGGTTGAACCCGCCGATCGACGGGAGGTTCGCTCCCCGTCGATGCTCTGCCATGCCGCGACGATACCGTGACAACGGTGCGGTCTCGGTCTGCCGTCGTCACTGGCCCCCACAGGGGTCGCACCGTTACCCTGGCCGCATGTCCGACCTGCGCCTGGAAGAACTCTCCGCGAAGACCGCTGCCGCGGCCAACTCCCTGACGCTCAAGCCGGGCCAGGAACAGTTCGTGCAGCCGACCACCTACGGGGTCGCCGAGTCCGACGTCAAGCCGAGCTCCGCGTGGACCCGTGTCGTCCTCGACGACGACGAGGTCCTCGGCCTGATCATCGGCTCGTTCGACGCCGACAACGCGCAGGAAGAGCTGCGCAGCTGCATCTGGCGCGTCAACGTGGCGGCGAGCGCGCAGGGCCGGGGCGTCGGTCGCTTCGCCGTGCACGGTCTGGCGGACGAGGCACGCAGCCGTGGGTTCGAGCGGCTGACGGTCGTGTACGAGCCGGGCGGCGACGACAGCCCCGAGGCGTTCTTCCGCGCCGTGGGCTTCGAGGTCGTGCGCGAGACCCAGTACGGCGACCACTTCGCGGTCCTGACGCTCTAGCACGCCCGACGACGTGGCATCCGACGAGGCCCCCGTCGACTTCGGCGCCGCCGTCGCCGAGGTGGTGCGGATGATCCCGCCGGGGCACGTCATGACGTACGGCGATGTCGCCGCAGCCCTCGGGTCGCGGGCGTCACGTGCCGTCGGCAAGGTGATGGCGCACGACGGCGCCGACCTGCCGTGGTGGCGCGTGGTGCGCGCGGGTGGGCACCCGCCGCTCCACCACGAGGCCCGGGCGCTCGAGCACTACCGCGTCGAGGGGACGCCGCTCGTGCAGGGGACGACGGCCTGGAGGCTCGACATGCGTCGTGCCCGCTGGTCACCCGCCACGGACGCGGACGACCCGTTCTGATCCCCGGCCGCGCAGGTCGGCCCGCCAGGGTGCACCGTCAGGGTCCACCGTCAGCGGTCGAAACGCGCACCCTTCGGGTTCGCGGGCAGCAGGCACAGCACGTACACGATGAGCGAGCCGAGGCCCGGCAGCACGTGCAGGAACTGCCAGAAGCCGGACAAGTTGGCGTCGTGCAGCCGTCGGGCGCCGAGCGCGAGCGACCCGATGAGCGTCGCGAGCACCCACAGCATGAACAGGTAGGAGCCGACGGGGTTCTCGAGCGCCGGGGTGTCCGGCGTGAACACCTGTGGCACGAGCTGCAGCACGAGCCCGATCGCGAACGACGTCAGCCACCACCACCAGAACTCG
The DNA here is from genome assembly GCF_003234215.1 of Curtobacterium sp. MCSS17_006. Lineage (NCBI taxonomy): Bacteria > Bacillati > Actinomycetota > Actinomycetes > Micrococcales > Microbacteriaceae > Curtobacterium > Curtobacterium sp. MCSS17_006. The sequence goes on from NZ_QKSO01000010.1 coordinate 15,353, forward strand.
GCGCGCGATGCCCGTCCGGTGAACACGGTGTACTTCCGCCAGAACCGTCGGACGGCCTCGGTGAAGGGGGCACCGTAGAAGGGGTCGTGCAGGGCGACACCGCCGGGCTGCACCACGCTGTCGTTGCTCATGGAGCAAGCCAACCACGTGGTGCAGCCCGTTCGGGGCCTAGACGAGCGAGTCGCGCCAGGCCGCGTGCAGCTGGGCGAACCGCCCGGTGCCAGCGATGAGGTCGGCGGGGGTGCCGTCCTCGACGATCCGGCCGTGCTCCATCACGAGCACCCGGTGGGCGATCGCGACGGTGGACAGCCGGTGCGCGATGATCACCGCGGTGCGGTCGGCGAGCAGGGTCTCCAGACCCTCTTGCACGAGTCGCTCCGAGGGGATGTCGAGCGACGCCGTGGCCTCGTCGAGGATGAGCACCTTCGGGTCCGCGATGAAGGCCCGCGCGAACGAGAGCAGCTGCCGCTGACCCGCCGAGACACGGCCACCGCGCTTGTTCACGTCGGTGTCGTACCCGTCGGGCAGCGCCATGATGAACTCGTGCGCGCCGACGGCCTTGGCCGACGCCTCGATCTCCTCACGCGACGCACCGGGCTTGCCGAGCGCGATGTTGTCCGCGACGGTGCCGGAGAACAGGTACGCCTCTTGCGTGACCATGACGATCGCGCGGCGCATGTCCTTCGTGTCGAGGTCGCGCAGGTCCACACCGTCGAGCTTGACCGAGCCCTGGGTCGGGTCGTAGAAGCGCGCCATGAGCTTGGCGAGCGTCGACTTGCCGGCACCGGTGGACCCCACGAGTGCGATGGTCTGCCCCGACGGGATGTGCAGGTCGAACTCCGGCAGCACGACCTTGCCCTTGTTGTAGGCGAAGACGACGCCGTCGAAGTCCATCCTCCCGGTGGCGTCCGCCAGGCGGGTGGGCTTCACGGGGTCCGGCACGCTCGGCCGTTCCTCGAGGACACCGGAGATCTTCTCCATCGCCGCCGAGGCCGACTGGTACCCGTTGTAGAACATCGCGAGTTCCTGCGCCGGGTCGAAGAAGCGCTTGGCGTACAGCGCGACCGCGAGCAGCGCACCGACCTCGAGCGTCCCGCCGACGATCCGGAAGCCGCCGACGATGACGACCGCGGCGAGCGTGGCGTTGCCGATGAGCACGAGCACGGGGTCGAAGGTCCCGAACAGGTTGAACACCTTCGTGTTCGCCACCCGGTAGTCCTCGACGTAGCCGCCGTACTCGTCCCGGTTGCGGGATTCCTTGCGGAACGCCTGCACCGCGCGGATGCCCGTCATCGTCTCGACGAAGTGCACGATGACGCGCGCCGAGGTGACACGGGTGGAGCGGAACAGCGTCTGCGAGTTCGTCTGGAACCAGCGGATCAGGAACCAGAGCGGCACGAGCGACACCGCGAGCACGAGCCCGGACGTCGGGTCGAGCAGCACCAGGGCCACGGCGGTGAAGGCCATGTACAGCACGCCCTGGATGAGCTGGTTCAGCCCGGAGTCGAGCAGCTCGCGGATCGAGTCGAGGTCACTCGTCTGGCGCGAGATGATCCGGCCCGACGTGTAGGTCTCGTGGAACTCGAGCGAGAGCCGCTGCGTGTGCAGGAACACCCGCTTGCGGAGGTCGAACAGGATCGCCTGGCTGATCCGTGCCGCGAGCACCGTGTACCAGGCGGTGAGCACCGCGCCGAGGACGGCCACGACGATGTACGTCGCGACGACCCCGAACGCCGGCACCCAGTCGTTCTGGTCCATCACCGCGGGCAGGGCGTTGTCGATGCCCCACGCGATGAGCGCCGGACCCGCGACGGTGCCGGCGGTCGAGACCACGACGACGATGCCGAGCAGCACCAGCCGGAGCTTCAGCGGTGCGGCGAGGGACCCGAGCAGGGCGAGGGACCGGCGCCGCAGGCGCTTGCTCTCGGCCTTCGTGAAGTCCTCACGCTCCTCGCCGCGCACGCCCATGGTGGTGATCGAGGCGGTGACGGGGGCGGCAGCCTGCTCGTCCGGAGCTTCCTGCGGGACGGACGCCGTTCCTCCCGGCAGGTTCTGGTCGGTCTGCTGGCTCATGCCATCGCCTCCTGTCGTGCGGTCGCGTCGTCGTCGTCGAGCGACGAGATGACGTAGCGGTAGTGCTCGTTGGTGGCCATCAGGTCGTGGTGGGTCCCGACGGCCGTGACGACGCCGTTCTCCATCAGGGCGACCCGGTCGGCCAGCGTCACCGTCGACGGACGGTGCGCCACGATGAGCGACGTGGTGTCGGCGAGCACGCGTCGCAGGCCCGCCTCGACCCGTGCCTCGGTGTCGACGTCGAGCGCCGACAGCGGGTCGTCGAGCACCAGCACCGACGGCCGCGCGGCGATCGCGCGGGCGAGCGCCAGACGCTGGCGCTGCCCACCGGACAGCGACAGCCCCTCTTCACCGACCCGGGTGTCGACGCCGTCGGGCAGGTCGTCCACGAAGGACGCCTGCGCGATGTCGAGCGCCTCGCGCATGAGCGCCTCGGCCTCGGCACCCTGCACGTCCGGTCGACCGAGCAGCACGTTCTCACGCACGGTCGACGAGAACAGGGTGGCGTCCTCGAAGGCGACGCCGACGTGCCGGCGCAGCTCTTCGCGGGTGAGGTCGCGGATGTCGACCCCGTCGATCGTCACCGAACCGCCGGTCACGTCGTACAGACGCGGCACGAGCGAGAGCAGTGTCGTCTTGCCGCAGCCGGTGAGCCCGACGAGCGCCATGGTCTCGCCCGGCTGCAGCTGCAGTTCGACGCCGTTGATCAGGTCCGGGTACTGCGGTGCGGAGTCCTGGTACCGGAAGTGCACGCCGTTGAACGACAGGGCACCGTGCGGCTCCGCGATCGTCTTCGGGTGCTCCGGGTCCGTGATGGTGTTCTCGGAGTCCATGACCTCGAAGAAGCGGTCGACCGCCGTGCGGGTGTCGAACGTCATCGAGAGCAGGAAGCCGATCGACTCGATCGGGAACCGCAGCACCGTCGCCGTCGCGAAGAACGCGAACAGCTGGCCGACGCTGAGCTGCCCCTGCGACGCCAGCCAGATGCCGGCGAGCAGGCACAGCGCGAACGCGACGTCCGGCACGAGCAGCAGCCACAGCCAGATGCCCGCGATGGCCTTCGCCTTCTTGATCTCGGTGCCGCGCAGGGCCTCGGCCTGCTCGCTGAACTCCTCGAGCTTCGCGCCGCCGCGACCGAACGCCTTGAGCACGCGGATGCCGTGCACCGACTGCTCGACGCTCGTGGCGAGGTCACCGACCTGGTCCTGGCTGCGGCGTGCGACGGCGGAGTACCGGCGCTCGAACAGCAGGCCGTTGATCCACAGCGGGATCGAGGCGATCAGGAAGATGAGTCCGAGGATCCACCCGAAGGTGAACAGCACGACGAAGCCGACGACGATCGTCACGATGTTCACGACGAGCAGGACGACGCCGAAGGCCAGCCAGCGCCGGATCAGCGACAGGTCCGACACGGAACGGGACAGCAGCTGCCCGGACTCCCAGCGGTCGTGGAACGCGACCGGCAGGTCCTGCAGCTTCGCGTAGAGCGAGTTGCGCATGCTGGTCTCGATGCGGGTCGAGGGGCGCATCACCAGCCGGCGGCGCGAGGCGATGAAGAACGCCTCGAGCACACCGAGGGCGAGCACCCCGAGCCCGGCGGGCCAGATCTGTGCCGAGTCGCGCGACGACAGCGGACCGTCGACGAGCCACTGCAGCACGTAGGGGATTGCGAGCGCCACCAGGGAGGCTCCCATCGCTGCGGCCATGCCGCCGATGAGGCGCCCCTGGTAGGGCTTCACGTAGGGGTAGATCCGCGCGATCGCGCGGAAGGTGGACGGGCGCGCCGTGGTGGGCGACTTGGACATGCGTTGCGTCCTCATGCGTCTGCCGGGTCCCCGGGTCGCGCTGCGCGGTGCGTGCTCGCTGCTTGCTTGCTGCTTGCTTGCTTGCTTGCTTGCTGCTTGCTTGCTTGCTCGCGTCGCGCGGCTTCGGCCTGGAGGCTCGGTGTGGCGTTGCGTGGTGATCATCGGCCGGGCGCGTGGTCGCGTCTCCGCCGTCACTCGCGTGACGTCGGTCGGGCCGGAGGCACCGAGGGACAGTCGTCCCCCGGGTTCAGGCGGGTGGTTCGCGGACGCCGGTGGTGCTGCGTCGCGGGGCCGTGGGAACGGCCCGACTAGACGGCGGCCGCGGCGCGGGGCCGCGGTGCGATCAGGGATCGCCGTGCGGGAGTGGTCCCCACGACGGATACGAGACCTGCACGGGCGGCCGTCGCCACGGTTCCGGTCATGTTGTCCATCGTCACTCCAGTCGTCGTCTTCGTCACCGTTGTGTCCGCGGTGCCGCCGGTCCCGAGAGATCGTCGGCTGCCTGCCGCGGAGCCTTACAGACTATTCACAGTGACTCACGGCGCGCAATGGTTCGCCACCGATTGTTCACATCAGTGGAAGAAGTGGCGCTCGCTCGTGAAGTACATCGTGACGCCGGCGGCCTTCGCCGCGGCGATGACCTCGTCGTCGCGGACGCTGCCACCGGGCTGCGCCACCGCACGGACACCGGCGTCGAGCAGCACCTGCAGGCCGTCGGCGAACGGGAAGAACGCGTCCGACGCCGCGACGCTGCCGGTCGCACGGTCACCGGCACGGTTCACCGCGAGGTGGCAGGAGTCGACCCGGTTGACCTGGCCCATGCCGACACCGACGCTCGCGCCCTGGTTCGCCAGCAGGATGGCGTTCGACTTCACCGAACGGCTCGCACGCCACGCGAAGGCCAGGTCGGCGAGGGTCTGCTCGTCGGCGGGCTCGCCGGCGACGAGGGTCCAGGTGGACTGGTCGAAGCCCGTGAAGCGGTCGGCGTCCTGCACCAGGAAGCCGCCGGAGATCTGCTTGACCTCGCGGTCGGCGAGCGCGAAGTCGGCCGGCAGCGTGAGCAGGCGGATGTTCTTCTTGCGCGACAGGATCTCGAGCGCCTCGGGGTCGAACCCGGGGGCGACGACGACCTCGGTGAAGATGTCCTTCACGGTCTCGGCCATGGCCACGGTGACCGGGCGGTTCGCGGCGATGACCCCACCGAACGCCGAGAGCGGGTCGCAGGCGTGCGCGGCGGCGTGGGCGGAGGCGATCGGGTCGGCGGACTCAGCCGGGGCGATCGCGATGCCGCACGGGTTGGCGTGCTTGATGATCGCGACGGCGGGCTCGTCGAAGTCGAAGGCCGCACGGACCGCTGCGTCGGCGTCGACGTAGTTGTTGTACGACATCTCCTTGCCGTGCAGCTGCGTCGCCTGCGCGATGCCGGTGCCGTCCGACGTCGTGTAGAGCGCCGCTGCCTGGTGCGCGTTCTCGCCGTAGCGCAGGGTCGCCGACAGCTCGGCCTCGACCGCCAGGTGCTCGTCGAACGCACCGGGGGTCCGGATGTCGCCGGCGGTCGTCGGGGCCGCAGCGGCAGTGACGACGTCGCTCGCGAAGTAGGACGCCACTGCGGTGTCGTACGCGGCGGTGTGCGCGAAGGCCTGGGCGGCGAGGCGCTTCCGGAGCTCGAGCGTGGTGCCGCCGGCACGGACGGCCTCGACGACCTCGGGGTAGGACGCCGGGGACACGACGATCGCCACGTTCGGGTGGTTCTTCGCCGAGGCGCGGACCATCGCGGGGCCGCCGATGTCGACGTTCTCGACCACGGTCGCGGTGTCGGCACCCGACGCCACCGTCTCGACGAACGGGTAGAGGTTCACGACGACGAGCTCGAACGGCGCGATGTCGAGGTCGGCGAGCTGCTGCTCGTGCGACTCGAGCCGCAGATCGGCGAGCAGGCCGGCGTGCACCGACGGGTGCAGCGTCTTCACGCGACCGTCGAGGGACTCGGGGAACCCGGTGACGCTCGCGACGTCGGTGACCGCGTACCCGGCGTCACGGATGGTCTGGGCGGTGGAGCCGGTCGACACGATCTCGACCCCGGAGTCGGCCAGTGCGCCGGCGAGCTCGAGCAGGCCGGACTTGTCGCTCACCGAGATGAGTGCACGGCGGACCGGGACCACGTCACGGTCGCGGTAGAGGCTGGGGTCGGCTGCGTGCACGCTCATGCGCTCGGGGTGCCCTTCAGGTCGGTGGTGCCGTTGGCGATGTCGAGGATGGTCTGGATGAGCAGGCGGCGCTCGACCGGCTTGATGCGGTCGTGCAGCGTCGACTCGGTGTCGTACGGCAGCACCGGGATGCGCTCCTGCGCGAGGATCGGCCCCGTGTCGACGCCGTCGTCGACCGCGATGACGCTCGCACCGGTCTCGGTGACCCCGGCGGCCAGGGCGTCCCGCACGCCGTGGGCGCCGGGGAACTCGGGCAGGTACGCCGGGTGGGTGTTGATGATCCCCGGGGCGAACTCGGACACCACGGCCGGGGGCAGCAGGCGCATCAGGCCGGAGAGCACGAGCAGGTCGGGCGACCACGGGCGGATCTGCTCCGCCAGGGCCTGGCCCCACTCGGCGCGGGAGTCGTAGCGGGTGAACGGCACCGTGAAGGTCGGGATCGAGAACTCCTCGCCCAGGCCGAGACCCTCGGCGTCACGGTCGGCACCGATGGCGACGACACGGGCGGGGTACTCGGCGTCGAAGGTCGCTTCGAGCAGGGCTCGGAGGTTCGACCCGGTACCGGAGATCAGGACGACCAGTTCGAGCACGGCACCAACCCTACCGGCAGGCAGGCACGCGACGGGCGCTGTTACCGGTCGTCCTTCGGCTGCCGCCACCAGGGCAGCTCGTCCTCGGGGATCTGGTCGGTGACGTCCCACTTCGCCGGACGGGACGGCTCCGCCGGCTTCGAGGCGGGCGCTCGGGTGCCGGGCTCGACGTCCACGCGGTCCGCCTCGGCCGTCTCGTCCACGTCGTCGCGGCCGGCGACGAACTCCTCGGTGCTCCACGGGAACGCGGGCTGGGCGTCGGTCGGCACCGGGGTGGGTGCGGGGCGGGACGCGGCTGTCTGGGCTGCGGGCCGCTCAGAGCCGGGCTGCTCCGGCTCGGCGTCGGAGCCGGTCACGCGGTCGCGGAGTGCACCGGCTCGACCTCGGACCCCTTCGGCGGCGCCGGCCAGGCGGTCGCGGAGGCCACCCAGCGCTGCTCGTCCGGCACTGCGGCGCTCCGGTTCGGGCTCAGCGGCCAGGCGCTCGGCGGCCACCGCGTCGGTCTTCGCCCAGTCGGGGAGCTCGACGTCGTGGTCGGTGTCGCCCGCGCGCGGTGCGACGGCTGCGGGTGCGGAGGCGGGCCGTGCGGGTGCGGAGGCGGGCTCGCTGCTGACCGGCTCGGTCACGTGTTCGGTCGTCGCACGGGGCCGTGCAGCGGTCGACCCGTCGTGGGACTCCTCGACCACGAAGCGGTGGACATCGGTGGTGCGCCCGGCACCGGCCTGGTCGAGCGCGGCGAGCAGGGAACCCTCACCGACGTCGACCCCGGCACGCGCCGTGTCGTGGGCATCGTCGGGTTCCTCGGCCTCGGTCCAGCGCTCTCGCGTCCAACCGCGGTCCGGCAGCCGGACCAGGTCACTGCCCGCGGCGAGCGCGATGATCGCCGGCAGGCCGATCTCGAGTGCGGCGAACCCGCCGACCGCGAGGGCGTGCGGACCGACGTCGGCAAGGCGCCCGGGGCCGAACGAACCGGAGGACACCCAGGCGATGAGCCCCGTGAGGACTCCGGCCACGAGTCCCGCGACGACACCGCCGAGCGCACGGTGCAGCGCGGAGTCGGCGGCGCCCAGGGCCCGCACCAACCGCGGCCGCATCGAGCCGCCGATCGCGAACCCGGCGATGACCGGCACGAGGATCCAGACGAGCCCGAAGGTGTGCCCAGAGGTCGGCAGCGCGCCGAAGACCGGCAAGCCGGGGATCGGGCCCAGGGTCGTGGCGATCGGGGACACGCTCGACCCGGTGCCGATCGCGAACCCGGGGCCGATCAGCCACGAGGTGGCCCACCCGACGAAGTCCGGCAGGAAGGCGAGCTGTCCGACGGTGAGTGCGACGCCGCCGATGACCCCGGCGTGCGACTGCTCGTACAGGGTGATGACCTCGGCGAACGAGGTGAAGAGGAGCAGGCCGACGAGCACTGCGGCAACCCCGACGACCACGGCGGTCGCGGCGGTCCCGGCGCGCAGGCCGAACCCGGCGACGGTACGCCAGACCGCGGGGATGCGGTCGACCAGGTCGATGACCCGCTGGGTGCCGGCGTCGGCGGGCAGGTCACGGCGACGACGGCAGACCTCGGAGGCGGCGAGCGCGGGGATCCCGAACCAGAGCGCCGGCAGCACCACGGCCTGCCAGAGCGTGGGGCGGGTGGCAGCCGAGGTCGACGACAGTGCGACGGCCAGACCGAGGAGCGCGACGACGGCGGTCCCGACCAGCAGCCCGGTGCTGCGGTGCTCGGTCTCCGCGAACCGACGTCCGGCGCGGGCGCCGAGCCAGGCCGTCACGACCGCGAACCCGAGGGCCGCCAGGGTCACGTGGATGGGGTCGGCTGCGCCGCTGATCCCGGTGCTCTTGGCGAGAGCGGACCCGAGCAGGAACGAGACGTCGACGCCGTGCCCGACCAGCCAGACGCTGCCGGTGGCCTTCCAGAACACGTCCCAGTCGACCTGTAGGCCGTACTCGAACCCCCAGAGCAGCGTCAGGGGCACGAGGGCGATCCCGATGCCGACGCCGACCGTCACGACCGCCTCGATCGCGGCGAGCAGAGCGGTTCCCAGGCGGTTCATCGCAGCGAGGATACGTGAGCCGCAGCCGGAACGACGGGAGGCTCGGCGCGGAACCCGCACCGAGCCTCCCGGCTTCGTCCCGACCGTCTGCCGGGCGCTGGTCGCTAGCGAGCGGCGACGACCTCGCGCAGCAGCGCGGCGGTCTCGGACGGCGTCTTGCCGACCTTGACGCCGGCGGCCTCGAGCGCCTGCTTCTTCGCCTCGGCGGTACCGGCCGAACCGGACACGATCGCGCCGGCGTGGCCCATCGTCTTGCCCTCGGGAGCGGTGAAGCCCGCGACGTAGCCGACGACGGGCTTCGTGACGTGCGCCTTGATGAACTCGGCCGCACGCTCTTCGGCGTCGCCGCCGATCTCACCGATCATCACGATGGCCTCGGTCTCGGGGTCGGCCTCGAACGCGGCGAGCGCGTCGATGTGCGTGGTGCCGATGACCGGGTCGCCGCCGATGCCGATGGCGGTCGAGAAGCCGAGGTCCCGGAGCTCGTACATCATCTGGTAGGTCAGGGTGCCGGACTTCGAGACGAGCCCGATCGGGCCCTTGCCGGTGATCGTCGCCGGGGTGATGCCGACGAGGGACTCCCCCGGGGTGATGATGCCGGGGCAGTTCGGCCCGATGATCCGGGTCGTTCCGCCCTTCGCCTTGGCGTGCGCCCAGAACTCGGCCGAGTCCTGCACGGGGATGCCCTCGGTGATGACGACGACGAGGGGGATCTCGGCGTCGATGGCCTCCATCACCGCGTCCTTCGCGAACGCCGGCGGGACGAAGACGATCGAGACGTCGGCACCGGTGGTGTCGATGGCCTCGCGCACCGAGCCGAAGACCGGCAGCGACACGTCGCCGTGGGTGACGGTGGTGCCGGCCTTGCGGGCGTTCACGCCGCCGACGACGTTCGTGCCGGCCTTGAGCATCAGGGCGGTGTGCTTCGTGCCCTCGCCACCGGTGATGCCCTGGACGATGACCTTGGAGTCCTTGTTGAGGAAGATCGACATGGTCAGTCCCTTCAGGCCGCTGCGGCGGCGAGTTCGGCGGCCTTCTCGGCCGCATCGTCCATGGTCGCGGCGACGGTGACGAGCGGGTGCGCTGCCTCCGCCAGGATCCGGCGACCCTCTTCCACGTTGTTGCCGTCGAGGCGCACGACGAGCGGCTTGGTGGCCGCGTCGCCGAGGATGCCGAGCGCGGCGACGATGCCGTTGGCGACGGCGTCGCAGGCGGTGATGCCGCCGAAGACGTTCACGAACACGCTCTTCACCTGTGGGTCGCCGAGGATGACGTCGAGGCCGTTGGCCATGACCTCGGCCGAGGCGCCGCCGCCGATGTCGAGGAAGTTGGCGGGCTTCACGCCGCCGTGGCGCTCACCGGCGTAGGCGACGACGTCGAGCGTCGACATGACGAGCCCCGCGCCGTTGCCGATGACGCCGACCTGGCCGTCGAGCTTGACGTAGTTCAGCCCGTGGGCCTTCGCCTTGGCCTCGAGCGGGTCCTCGCTGGCGGTGTCCTCGAGGTCCTTGTGGCCCTCGTGGCGGAAGTCGGCGTTCTCGTCGAGCGAGACCTTGCCGTCGAGTGCCAGGATCTGGCCGTCGCCGGTGCGGACGAGGGGGTTCACCTCGACGAGGGTTGCGTCCTCGCCCTTGTAGACGTCGTAGAGCTTGACGAAGACGTCGGCGACGGCGTCCTGCAGCTCCGAGGGGAAGTTCGCCTGCCGAGCGATCTCGAGCGCGGCGGCCTTGTCGATGCCCGTCAGCGGGTCGACCTCGACCCGGGCGAGCGCCTCGGGCTTCTCGACGGCGAGCTGCTCGATCTCCATGCCGCCCTCGACGCTGGTGAGCGAGAGGTAGGAGCGGTTGGCCCGGTCGAGCAGCACGGAGAAGTAGAACTCCTCGGCGATGTCGGCACCCTGGGCGACCATGACGCGCTGGACGGTGTGGCCCTTGATGTCGAGGCCGAGGATGGCCTGCGCGTGCTCGAACGCCTCGTCCGGGGTCTTCGCGACCTTCACGCCGCCGGCCTTGCCGCGACCGCCGACCTTCACCTGCGCCTTGACGACCACGACGCCACCGATCTTCTCGGCCGCCGCCTTCGCCTGCTCGGGGGTGTCGGCGATGATCCCCTGCAACACGGGGACGCCGTAGGACTCGAAGAGGTCCCTGGCCTGATACTCGAAAAGATCCACGCTGTTCTTCTTCCCGCACGGTTCGTGCGATCGGCATCGGTTTCCCGGTCGCGCACTCCACATCGAGGGTCGCTCGATGTCGAGACAACGGCCGCCACGCAGCCTAGCGCTGCTCGGTGGACGGCCGGTGCACGGATGCCAGGCCCCGGTCCGCTCCGACGCGGATGAGCCGCTGCGCGCACCGCTGGGACGGGCCCGAGCTGGCGCTCGGCACTGTGGATCGGTGCAACCCGAACTCCGTACCCGCGCCACCGAGGTCTTCGGCTGGGAGCTCCGCCCCGACCAGGAGTCCGTCATCGACGCGGTGCTCGAACACCGCGACGCCCTGGCGGTCATGCCCACCGGATCGGGGAAGTCCGCGATCTACCAGGTCGCCGGCCTCGGGCTGGACGGCCTCGTCGTGGTCGTCTCCCCGCTCGTGGCGCTGCAGGAGGACCAGGTGGTCGGGCTCGAGCACCATCCCGACGCGCCCCGCGCCGTCGCCCTGAACGCCACGAAGAAGGCACGGGACGTCGCCGACGCGTGGGACGCCGTCGCCGCGGGCGAGGTCGGCTACGTGTTCCTGGCCCCCGAGCAGCTGGTGAAGGACGACGTGCTCGAGCGCCTCCGCGACGCCGGGGTCGCACTGGTCGCCGTCGACGAGGCGCACTGCATCTCGTCCTGGGGCCACGACTTCCGACCGGACTACCTGGCGCTCGGCGAGGTCGCGGAGCGCCTGGGCCGCCCGCCGGTGCTCGCCCTGACCGCGACGGGCTCCGCTCCGGTCCGGGACGACATCGTCGAGCGGCTCGGCATGCGCGACCCGTTCGTGCTCGCCTCGGGGTTCGACCGTCCCGGCATCCGGCTCGAGGTGGTCCGGCACGCCGAGGACGCCGAGAAGCGCCAGGCCGTGGTCGACCAGGTCGCCGAGCTCGACGGGCCGACGGTCGTCTACGTCGCCACCCGCGCCGCGACCACGGAGTACGCCGACGCCCTCGCCGCCCGCGGTCGCCGCGCGCAGCCCTACCACGCCGGCATGCGGGTGGCGGAGCGCGAGGCCGTGCACACCGGGTTCCTGGACGGCGACGTCGAGGTGGTGGTCGCGACGAGTGCCTTCGGCATGGGCATCGACAAGCCCGACGTCCGGTTCGTCGTGCACGCCGACGTCCCCGAGTCGATCGACGCCTACTACCAGGAGATCGGGCGGGCCGGACGGGATGCCGAACCGGCCGGCGCCACCCTGCACTACCGCGCCGAGGACTTCGGCCTGCGCACGTTCTTCGCGTCCGGCTCGCCGCGGCCCGCCTCGGTCCGGGCCGTGTTCGACGCCGTCCCGACGACCGGCTCGATCGCCCGCTCCGCACTGGTGGAGGCCTCCGGCCTGTCGGCCCGCACCGCCGGTCGAGCACTCAACGCCCTGCTCGACGCCGGCGCCCTGCGCGACGACGTCGACGGTGTCTCCCGGGTGCCGGACGGCCCGCAGGACGCCGACCGTGCTGCCCGTGCCATCGCCGACCGTGCCGCCGAACGGGAACGGGTCGAGGAGTCCCGCATCGCGATGATGCGCCAGCTCGCCGAGACGACCGGGTGCCGCCGGCAGTTCCTGCTCGGCTACTTCGGCGACGAGCTGCCGGAGCCGTGCGGCAACTGCGACACCTGCTCGTCCGGCACGGCACGCGAGGCCTCCGCCCACGTCGCCGACGGTGCGAACGACGCCGCCTGGCCGCCGGATGCCCGCGTCGAGCACGCCGAGTGGGGCACGGGCGTGGTGATGAGCACGGAAGAGGACCGCATCACGGTGTTCTTCGAGTCCGCCGGGTACCGCACCCTCGCACTCGCCGACGTCGAGGAACGCGACCTACTCGAACGCGTCTGACCGGAACCGGGACGGATCGCGCACGGAGCGCGGGCGGGGCGCACCGGTCCGGACGACCCGGGCGGGGAAGGCGCGGTCGCTCGACCACCCGTCGGCGACCGCGCTCCACTCCCCCGAGCATCGGCGATGCTGCCGTGGCGGTGTGACCGGCAGGTGACGCCCGGGTGAACACGACACGAAACCGGACGACCGCCAAGCGCCGGCGGGTAGGCAGGAAGCCCGCAACGGAAAGGAACCACCATGAGCGACCCCGGCATCAGCCCCGTCGACGACTTCGAGTCCCAGCAGCGTCGCGACGACGACATCGACCGTGAGCACGTCGGCCCGTACGAGGTGGACGAGGCCGAGGAGTCCCTCGAGACGGTGACGAACGACGCGGTCGCCGGCGAGACGGTGGAGCCGCAGCCCGGTGACGGCTCCGACGACGGTCCGACCGGTGGCTCCCCGCGCGAGGGTTCCCCCGACCTGTGGGAGCACGAGAACGAGCAGGACGAGGACCGCGCCGACCTCGGCAACGACCTCGGCACGAAGCCGCTCTGAGCGCTGACCTGATCAGGCTCCCCCGGAACACGGCTCGGTAGCATCGGGCCGTGTTCCGACGAGTCCGCTCCAGCGTCCGCAGCATGCCCTCGGCAGCGCGGCTCCTGGCGGTCGCGGCGATGCTGCTGGTCGCCGCCGCGGCACACCTCGCCGCCCGCTCGGAGCCCGGTGGCCGCTGGGTCCCGCTCCTCGTCGTCGGCGTCGTCGGTGCGGTCGTCACCGGATCACCGACCCGCCTCTGGCCGCTCCCCGCGATCTGGCTCGTCGCGACGCTCCTCGCCCTGACCGGTGATGCACCCGTCGACACCTCGTCCGCACTGGTCGCCCTGGTCGTCGGCACAGTCGCGCTCCTGGCGGCGATCGCCGTGGACCTGAGACCTGTCCTGCGGGCGCGACGCCGACGGGGTGCTGCGTGACCACCCCACGGCCTGGAGGCGCGACACACGACCCGCACCGTGCCTCCCGTCCGCCTGCTGGGCGCGTCCACGACCGTCACCTGCGTCGGTTCCTCGCCGACAGCACCCCAGTGGCCGCGGGCGGCCGCGCCATCCTGCTGCAGATCGCCGACCCGGTCGTCGCGGCCGGTGTCCGACGGCACTCGGACTTCGCCCGGCGACCCCAGCAGCGGCTCGCCCACACCCTGATGTTCGTCTACGCCGTCGTCATCGGCACGGAGACCGACTCGGCGACCGCAGCGGGCTTCGTCAACCGTGCGCACCGGCCCGTCGCGGGCGCCGACGACGTCGACCGGCAGCTCTGGGTGGCCGCGACCCTGTTCGACTCCGCGCGGCGGGCGCACGACCTGTTCGGCACACGCGTCTCCGCGGCCCGCGCCGAGCAGGTCCTCGCCGCCTACGCCCCGATCGCGACCGCGCTGCGGGTGCCGCCGGAGCGTTGGCCGACCTCGGTGGCGGCGTTCGACCGGTACTGGCAGCAGACGCTCGACGGACTCGAGGTCACCGACGACGCCCGCGGGGTCGTCCGTGACCTGCTGCACCCGCGGTTCGCGCCGCTGTGGGTGCGGGCGGCGATGCCACTCGTCCGCATCGTGACCGTGGGGATGCTGCCGGAACGGGTTCGCACGGCGTACGGCTTCGCGTGGGGGCCGCGGGAGGAACGGCGCTTCCGGCGCACCGTCCGGGTGGTGGCCGGGGTGCGCGCGCTGGTGCCGGGGGCCCTGCTGCGGCTGCCGGGGCCGCTGCTGCTGCGGGCGATGCGGCGGACCGCGAGGCGACACGCCACGGTACGGTAGCGGGCATGTCGGTCGACCACTTCGCCATCACGGTCCCGCGGTCCTGGTTCGAGCTCCCGGTCGAACCGGAACGCCGTGACGACCGGATCAGCGCCCTCGTGCAGGAACGCATCGAGGACCACCGGGAACTGTGGGACCACCGCACCGAGATCGTCCGGGTGCTCCGCCGGTTCGCCCGCTCGGCGTGGGACAGCGGCGCGCGGTACTGCGCCGCGTTCGCCGAGCCGAGCGAGGACGGCATCGTCTCCGGTGCGCTCACCGTGACGGTCCTGCCCGCGCCCGAGGCCGGCGGCGACCCGCTCGCCGCGCTCACCGACCACGTCGCAGCACTCGGCGGTGACGACGACGGCATGCACGTCGACGTGCACGAGGTCCCCCGCGTCGGCCGGGTGCCGCGCGTCTGGGGTGTCTCGACGGTGCAGGCACCGGACGGTCGCGGGTCGTTCGACGTCGTGCTCATGCAGACGTTCGTGCCCGCCGGCGACCAGGTCGCCCTGGTCAGCGTCTCGTCGCCCGCGACCGACCTGGCCGAGCCCCTGTACGAACTGTTCGAGACCGTGACCGACACCTTCGAGCTCATCGACTCCGCCGCGGTCGGCAGCGAGGCGTCCTGATGCGCCTCTGGCCGTTCCGGAAGAAGCGCAAGGTCGTCGAACCCGTCGTCGAACGGGTCGACGAGCGTGACCTGGCACAGATGGCCCAGCGCGGCGAGCTCGCCCGGTCGGTCACCACACCACCCCCTGCTCCGCGTGCGAGTGCCGACCGGGTCCGGGCGACCGTGGCGCAGATGCCCGGCCGACCGCTCGGGTCGTCCGGCGGCACCACCGCCCGTCGTGACGCCGCCCCCGCCCGCCAGGCAGCGGCTGCCGTGCTCGTCCTCGACGGCGCCCAGCGGGTGACCGTGTCCGGCGGCGGGCTGATCGGCCGTGACCCCGCGAGCGCCCACCCGGACGGCGGACACGCCCACATGATCGCCCTGGAGGACCCGGAGCGGCTGCTCAGCCGCACGCACCTGGAGTTCGGGTTCGGCGCCGAGGGCTCCCTCTGGGTGCTCGACACCGCGTCGGCGAACGGCGTCGAGCTGCAGCGCCCGGGGTTCCCCGCGGCGATGCTCGTGCCGTCGCAGCGCACGACCGTGCAGCCCGGCGACACCGTGGTGTTCGGCGGGCACACGCTCCGCGCCGAACCCGCCGTCGGACTCGTCAGCGAGACGCCGCTGGGCTGAGCAGGCCCCGGACCGGGCCGGCTCCGGGGTGCGCAGGCTCCGGGCTGCACCCCCGCGGCCGGTGCCCCGGCGGCCGGCGCCCCGCGACGGACGCCCTGCGGCCGGCGCTAGTCGCCCGCCGGTACCTGCACGAGTCGGAGCGCCTGGTCGGCGTCGTTCAGCAGCGCCCGACCCGCGACGCGGTCCTGGGTGACCAGGCTCTTCGACAGCTTCGCGCCGATCAGGTCGCCGTCGACGGTGCTGAGCGGCGCGAGCAACATGCCCCGACGCGCCTTCTTCGCGTCGACCTGCCAGCCGCGGAACCCGCTCGCCACGCCCTCGACGTCACCGGCCAGGACGAGCCCGACCGAACGACCCCGGTCGGAGTCCATGATCGCCCGGAACACCGGTTCGGCCGGCGACTCCTTCAGGGCCTCGGCGTCGTCGACCAGCACGAGCGTGAAGCCGTCCGAGCCGGTGTCGATCGCGGCGGACAGCCCCTCGGCCCCGATGGCGCCGTCGGTCACGACCGTGACGCGAGGGGCTCCGTCGAGTGCTCGGAGCGGGGACTCCCGCGGTGTCACCGCGACGACCGACCCACCCGCCGACAGCACGTGGCGGGCCATCGCGACGAGCGCGGTGCTCTTGCCCGAGCGGGGGCTGCCGCCGACGATGAAGACCGGGGTGTCCTGCACGAAGTCGTGCGTGAACAGCCGGAGCTCGTCGCCGCCGACGCCGAGTGCGACCCGGCCGACCGATGCCTCGGCCGACGGCAGGTACCGCACGGCGTCCGCGAAGGTGATGGAGCGCGGGAGCACGTCGATGCGGAACGGCTTCGGGGCGTCGGCCGGCACGTGCGCACGGACCTCGTCACCGATGCCCCGGAGCGCGGCGGCCTGGTCGCGGCCCCCGAGTCCGCCGGGCAGGACGGCGACCTGGGTCTCCGTCGCCGTGGCGTTGCGGAACCCGCGCCCGGGTGGGATCGACTCCGGCAGCTTCTTGCCGTTGATGCCCTCGTAGTTGTAGTCGCCACGGTCGGCCAGGGCGAGCAGCAGCTTCCGCTCCACCTGGCTCGACATCCGGCCGGACGTCAGGGTGCGGTCGCCGGAGACGACCAGGTGCACGCCGACGCCGACGCCCTCGCGCAGCAGGGTCTGGACGGCGTCGTGCAGCGCACCGTTCTCGGCGTCCGCCAGGGTCGCCATGAAGCTCTCCCACTGGTCGAGGAACACGACGATGTGCGGCATCGGCACGGTGCCCGCGTCGGTCCGCTGCTCGGCGATCGACGAGTACCCGCCGGCGGCGAAGGCGGCCTGGCGCTCCTGCACGGTGCGGAGCAGGATGCCGAGCAGCCGCGAGACCCGGTCGGGTTCGTGCCGCTGCACCACGGCACCGCAGTGCGGCAGCGCCCCGAGGGCCAGCAGCGCGCCGTTGCCGCAGTCGATCCCGTACATGTGCACGTCGCCGACGCCGAGCCGCAGGGCCATCGCCCCCGCCAGGGTGCGGAGCGTCTGGCTGCGACCGGAGCGCGGCGAGCCGATGACGAACAGGTGGCCGTCCGCGTCGAGGTCGAACACCGCCGGGCGCTGCCGCTGGTCACCCGGGTGGTCCTCGACGCCCCAGGCGACCGCCAGCGGTGCCAGGTCGCCGGTGCCGGTCGCCTCGACGTCGTCGAGCCCGACGACCTCGCCGAGCGGCGGCAACCAGGGCTTCCGCTGCTCGGGGGTGCCGAGGGCGCGGGTGGCGTCGTCGATCGACGCGACGAGGACGCTCAGGTCGGTGACCTCCACGTCGCTGGCCGCGGCCTCGACGGCGGCCGGGCGGGGGGCTGGATCGCTGTACGAGGCGAAGGTGAGCTCGCGGACCAGGGCGGGCCGGGCCTCCTGGTCGTCCGAGCCGGGCCGGCGCCCACCCACACGACCGGACTGGAACGGCAGCAGCGAGGCAGCGCCGAGCCGCACGTAGGCGCGCCCCGGGGTCGACTTCGCGATCCGCGCGGCGTCGTTCGCGCCGATGACGTCCTGGCTCTCCGACTGGTCGGTGACGCGCAGCGCGATGCGGAGGTTCGTGTTCGCGCGGATCTCGGGCGACACGACGCCGCCAGGACGCTGCGTGGCGAGGATCAGGTGGATGCCGAGCGAGCGACCGCGCTGGGCGATGTTCACCAGGCCCTTGACGAAGTCGGGCAGCTCGCGGGCGAGCGAGGCGAACTCGTCGATGACGATGAGCAGCCGCGGCAGGCTCGGGATCGTGTCCCCGTTCGCCGCGCGCTTGGCCTGCAGGTCCTGGTAGTCCTCCAGGTCCTTCGCACCGACCTCGGCGAGGGCGTGCTCGCGGGTGCGGAGCTCGGCGCCGAGCGACTCGAGCGCGCGCTCGACCTGGTGCGTGTCGAGGTCGGTGACCATGCCGACCGTGTGCGGCAGGTCGACGCAGTCCTTGAAGGCCGCACCGCCCTTGTAGTCGACGAGCACGAAGTTCATCTCGTCCGGCCGGTTCGCCACGGCGAGGGACGCCACGATCGTCTGCAGCAGCTCCGACTTGCCGGAACCGGTGGTCCCGGCGACCAGGCCGTGCGGGCCGTCGTTCCGCAGGTCGATCGCGAACGGCCCGTCGATCGACGCCCCCACCACGGCGGTGGTGCTGCGGCCGCCGAGCAGCCAGCGTGCCTGCACGGCCTCGGACGTCGGCGGTTCGAGCTGGAGCACGTCGAGCAGCCGGGCGGACGACGGGATGGCGCCGTCCTGCACGTCCGGGCTGGCGTCGACGATCGGCGACAGCGACCGGGCGACCCACTCGAGCCAGTCCTGGTCGACCAGGTCCGGGCGTGCGTCGTCGATGCGCTCACTGCGCTGCTGGGTGACCCGCACCCGGTCGTCGCGGACGACCACCACGGCGTCGCACTCCTCGGGCAGGAGCCGCTCGTCCAGGTCGAGGCAGATGCTGAACACCCCGACCGACGGCCCCTCCTTGAGCACCTGCACGAGCGAGGGCATCGCGCGGAGCCGGCGCGCGCCGTCCATCACGACGACGATCTCGTCGGCCGGCGGGGTCTTCTTGCCGATCCCGGCTTCCTTGCGGGCGTCGATGATCGCGGCGAGCTCGGCGATCGCCCGCGCGGTCGACGCGGCGTTCGAGGCGATGCTCGTCATCGGCTGGTCCGCACCGTCGCGGCGGACGTGCGGCAGCCAGGACATCCACTCCCACAGCGACGTGCGTGTGGTGTCGGTGAGCAGCGTGAAGGTGACGTCCTTCGGGCTCTGCAGCGTCGCGAGCTGCGCGACCACCCAGTTCGCGAGTCGTCGGGCGTCGTCGTCCGGGCCGGCGATGCCGATCACGCCGCGCTCGGCCAGGCGGATGCGCACCGGCACGTCCGTCGCGTCCCACGCGACGGTCCGCTTGTGGGACAGCTGCTCCGGGTCCTCGATGGTGACCTCGGAGCGCTGCGTCGCCGTGCCGACGCGGACCAGCAGGTGGTCCGGATCCGTCCGGCGTCGCTCCCACAGGCGTGGCAGGGGCGTGACCGCCGTCTCGTAGACGGCGGCGGGGTCCGGCGCGCTCGCGATCCAGCGTGCACGTTCGGACTGGAGGCTCTCGGTCGCGTCCGCCTCGATCCGCGCCTTGGTGTCCTCGTACTCCACGACGCGTTGCCGGTACGTCTTCTTGCCCTGCCGGCGGCCCTGGAGGCCCGTGATGATCATCAGGATCGGCGACAGCAGGGCGATGAGCAGGTAGATCCAGCGACCGGTGGTCGACACGAACATGACCGCCATGCCCATCGGCGCCAGCGCCATCAGGATGGGGAGCGCCCGGGCCGGGGGCTCGGTCGGCGGCGGGGGCAGCTGGTAGCGGGTGTGCTCGTCCGGCGGCAGGATGCGCGGGGGCCGGTTGTACTCGAGCGACATGCCGTCGTCCGCCAGGGACAGGTGGGCGCCGCGGTTCGGGGCACGGCCGAAGCCGAGCAGGACCCCGCCGACCGCGAGCTGTGCGGTCTCGGGCCAGTCGGTCTCCTCGGTGACCGGCTCGCCGTCCAGCAGCGCGCCGGAGTAGCCGTTCGCCGGGCGCACCTTCGCGCCGTCGGCGGTCACCGTGACGAGCAGGGCGATGTCCGGCACCGTGTCGGACCCCGACGCCTCGGCCTCGACCTCGTCCGTGGTGCTCACCGGCACCCGTACGTGCGCGGACGGTGCCGTGCCGATGGTCACCGTGCCGGTGCTGACCCGCACGATCGTCCCCGCGTGCAGCCCGGACACGATCCGGACCTCGGCGTCGGTCAGCGGGCGGAGCGGCGGCGGCGGCACCTGCTCGAGGCTCCGGCGCACCACCACGCCCTCGCGGACGCCCGACTCGGCGACCGACGCCGAGAGGTCGAGCGGCTGCTCCCCGACGAAGTACACGGGGGTCCGGCCGGAGGCGACGACGTCCGTGGCGATGAGGCGCTCGGCCTCGGCCACCAGCTCGCGCACCGCCCGGGAGTCGTCCCCGTCCACGTAGACGTTCGCGGTCTGGCCGCTCTCGCGGTCGACCATCGTGAACGTGAAGGTCATGGCATTCCCCCGTAGCGTTGACTTCGTGTCGCAGGACGATGGTAGTGTCCCCTGCAACACGCCCCGTTGGGGGGACAAACGAAACTCCGGGGAAAGGGAGTCACACCGTGGCGAACATCAACGTCTCGTACGCAGACCTCGAGGCAGCAGCCTCCGACCTCAAGGCGGGCCAGGCAGACATCGAAGACCGTCTGTCGGCACTGCAGCGCAAGATCCAGCAGCTCATCTCGGACGGCTACGTCACCGACAAGTCGTCGGTCGCGTTCGGCGAGTCCTACGACGAGTTCAACCGTGGCGTGACCCAGACGGTCCAGGGGCTCGAAGGCCTCTCCACGTTCCTCTCCAAGGCCTCGCAGACCCTGTCCGAGACGGACGAGTCGCTGGCCTCCGGCCTCAAGGGCTGACACCGTCGTCGACCCCGTGCCCCGCGATCGCGTGGGGCACGGGGTCGTCGCGGTTCCTGTGGCGCCGTCCTGACGGCGCCGGTTCGTGATCGGGGAGGGATTGTTCCGTGGCAGGCAAACTGCTGGTTGACCTGATGGGGCTCGGGGAGCTCCAGAACGACCTGACGACCGTGCACAGCACGCTCGAGCAGGCGCACAAGCGTGTCGACGCGTCCGACGACGAGATCGGTTCGGGGACGGTGCAGAACGCTCTGCACGACTTCGACCACCGCTGGGGCGACAAGCGGGACAAGATCAGCGAGTCGACGAAGGCGTTGGCGGACATGCTGAGCTCGTCCATCGAGACCTACACCGAGACCGACGAGCAGCTGGCACAGGCCCTGCAGGTCAACGACGAGAACGGCGGCGGCGGACCCGCTGCCTCGAGGGCGCAGTAGTCGTGGGGCGACCGTCGGGGTGGGACGTTGTCGATCAGGGTGATGATCCGGTCAAGGGTGATCCGTCGACGTTGCGGATGATGGCGCGGGAGTACCAGCGCATCTCCGACGCGGCCGATGACGCCTCGACCCGGCTGCAGTCGGTGAAGGGGTCCGGGTGGCTGACCGACTGGGAGGGTGAGGCCGCTGATGTGTTCGTCGACGCGATCGAGGACACCCCGTCGGACTTGACCAAGCTCGTCGATTCGTACGAACTCGCCGCGACGGCGTTGTCGGGGTGGGCTGACACGGTCGATGACACCCAGTACCGGGCTGATGGTGCGTTGGCGGATGCGAAGGACGCCACCGGGGACCTCGCCGCGGCGCAGGACCGGTTGGCGGATGCGCAGTCGACGTTGTCGCACTACGAGTCGGCGTCGAAGGACCTGTCGAAGGTCGCGGACGAGTACCCGGCGGGTTCCGACGTGCCGGACGGGGTGGATGTTCCCTCGCCGGCGCAGTTGCGGGCAGCGTCCGACAACGCGTCCGTCGCGCAGGGGTCCGTGAGCTCGGCGCAGGGGGACATCTCGGCGGCGCAGTCGCGGATCGATGCGGCGAAGCGGCTCGTGGCGGATGCGAAGGGTGACTGGCAGGACGCGGAGCAGCGGACCGCGACGAAGATCGGTGAAGCTGCGGACGCGGGCCTCGGGAAGCAGTCCACGTGGGACAAGATCTTCGGGTCCGAGGCGTGGGAGACCATCGTGTCGGTGGCGAAGGTCGTCGTGGCGGTGGGTGGGATCATCGCGATGATCATCCCGGGGCCGTGGACGTTGGTCATCGCGGCGATCGCGCTCGTGGTGTTGGCGGACACGTTGTACAAGATGAGCAAGGGCGAAGCCGACGGGTGGGACCTCGCGTTCTCCCTGCTCGACTGCGTCCCCGCAGGCGGCGCGGTCGCCGCTGCAGCTCGAACCGCGCGTCTTGCGGAGGGAGCGACCAAGCTCGCAGCACTCTCCAACACTGCTGCGCGCGTCGTTGGAGCGGGGCAGAGAGCGATCACGGGCATCCGAGGTCTGAACACGGCGCTGAAGACCAAGGCATCCGTCGTGATCGAGCGCATGACTCAGGCGTTCCAGAAGGGCGAGCGCGAGCGTGCGTCAGTCCAGGGGATGGGGCACTCCTACTTCGACGCAACGAGCTACCACGCTTACTACGAAGCCGGCGACAGCACCATCGGCGCTCCCGGCGGGCCTTTCTTCCTCATGCCGGAAGAGGACGCTCTGAAGTACGTGCACAACCCCATCGATGCCATGGTGCAGACAGGCTTGGCCCCCTCTGTACGCCAGGCTGTGATGCACAATGAGCCTGTGTACGGGATTCGGTTCCCTCTGGAAGGAACCTCCCCCCGGCTCCCTTCGGCAGCGGATGCTGGTGGGAACCTCAACTACACGCCCGGGGGGCACACCGCCGTGGCGTTCGAGGAAGGGCACATGATCAACGAGACACGCGAGTTCGTGATCGACGGTGGTCGCCCAGTTCCGGCAGGGTCTGAGGTGTTCCAGCTCATGGACAACGGAGAACGAATGGTGGTCCGCCGCTTTGGATGAAGCTGCCCAGGTAGAACCCCGCAACCGGTTGGAACAGCTGATCCTTGAGGGACGGGCCGGGCGAGCGGACCAGTTTGTCGTGGCGGACGCGGTATGGAACACGCCGATTGCGGTGTCGTCAGCGACTCCCGCCAAGGGTTTCGAGGATCTCGCACCCGTGCTGTTCGACCGTGACGGAACCCCGATGGTGGCGGCGTTCTCCGATCCAAGTCGGATCGGTGAGGTCGGGGAGAAGGCCGGCTACTTCTTGCTCATGACGGGCGGGGAGCTTTTCCGCCGACTGCGCCCCGAGTTCGGCGTCGTCCTGAATCCTCGGACGTTCGAACTCGGCATGGAATTCCTGCCTACCTCCATTGCTGACTACATCCGGCGGCTGGGTTGAGGCCAGCGGCCGGACTCATCGAGCCAGGGTGCTCCGTCTGCACCGCGGCGACGCAACGTCACGGCCGCGTCGAGCTCTCCATCGGGGTGAGTCGGGTGCAGCAGAGTGAGTACTTCCGCTGCGTGGCTTGCGATACCTACTGGAGCCTGTACGACCGATCACTCGTCGTCGTTGGGGAAGAAGACATCCCTGACGACCTCCAGACATCCTGGCGCGATGACGACGGTAACCTCCGCGAAGCACCGCTCCCGCCCTACGTTCCTTTCGCGCGACACGCCGAACTACCTGCGGAGATCACCACCAGTACCCCGGTCCATGTCAAGAACTCGGGCGGCACTACCGATCTCCCCTTCACGCACGACCTCGTCCGCGAGATCCCGGCCGGACCACTTGCGTCCCGGATCGCCCTCTGCCTAGTACTTGCTCGCTTGGCGGATGTCTTGTCTTCCCCCCGCGATACTGCCCAGGTGCCGCGGACCTTCCAGCGAGTCGAGTACGTCGACACTCTTGGTCACCTGCATGTTGGATACGGGGCTCGTCTGGATGGGAGAGCTCGATTCGAAGACGTTGCGCCGCGAGTTCGCTTCCCGACGTTCGGGCGGAACGTTTACTCCGCGACACCTCGCAATCATGTGAGCGACCCCGATTCCGGAATGCTGGTGAGGATCGGGCCAGGGGCGGACCTCGATCTCCCCGGAAGCCCGTTCAACGCCCTGCTCCTGAGCGGCGAATCGTGACCGCAAGTCCCGTTGCTGATGCCGATGCCGATGCCGATGCCGATGCGCATCGATACCCATCGTGCACCGCCACGCGCGACAGCAGGTCCTCGACCGATCGCGGGGAGTGCCAGATGATCCGCGAGTGCCTGCCGAACGTGCTCGTGGTGGGGCATGCCGTGAATCGAGAGTTCACCGACGACGGACGACTGGTCGTCGACATTGTGCTCAGCCGATCGCGACCCCAGGAGGCGCGCTCGTGCACCCGGGCATCCCCTTCGTCCATGCCCTGCGGCTCGGTGAGTGACATGACGACCTACGAATTGACGGAGTCGATGCAAAGCGAAACGCGCCCGTTCTACACGGATCACTGATTTTGAAGCGTATCCCCGCGGTAGCTGTCCCCGACACGCTCCACCTCGCAGTGGGCTCAAGCGGCGAGCGCGTCACCGAACCGTACGACCGGGGCGTCATGGTGGAGTTCGCCTACTCCATTGCAGGCGATCGGCCCGCTGGGCGGGGCACGTCCACTCGGCAGGTGAGCCGTCAATCACTCATCGACGATGAGACCAGCGGTCGGTACATCGTCCAAGTCGACGCAGCAGCAGATCGTTTCGAGGGGCTTCCAGTCGTGGACAGACCCGTTCGTCATCATGGGCTCCTGCCGATCCCGACCCGCGCAGTTCATGCACTGCCGATCACAGCGATCCAGGGGATCTGGGCCGAGATCGTCCGCGACACGGCACGACCGCGATCGGCCTGGCGGTTGTTCGAGTCTGCTTCCCGTCCGACGCTGAACCTGGTGATCGACCGCGATCCTGCCGAGTGGCGGGCGCGGGCGACCACGGCGCTGGGGCAGAGGCCACACCCGGAGATAACGGTCGTCGAGGACCTCGACGAAGTTCCGCGAATCTGGCGCAATGCCGCCCGTCATCTCCTGGCCGCCGAGGTGAGCGCTTGACGCCCTCCACATTCGACCGCCGACGACGCGCAGGCTGGAGACGAGTTGTCGATCTCGGTTTGTGGGTGCTCGGGACGGAAGACGGTGTGCGCGCCGTGGCCTCGCTGCGGCTCGGTGCGTGACATGACGACCTACGAACGAACCGCTCACCGGAACGGCACGAGCGCGCCGGCGACCGTGATCCTCGAGATGGACCTGACGAACCCCGACCATCAGGTGCGCTACACCGTGACCGTGTTGCTGCTGGGCGCAGAGCACGCGGCCACGGCGTACGACGCCTTCGAGGCACTGAGCCTGGTGCGCGAGGCGCTCGACGACGAAGGCTGGCTCCTGGGCGTGCAGGGGGCCCGCGTCGACGTGTGGCCGAGTGGGATGGCGCGACAGCAGGGCGGTGGCACGCGGGCGTACCGACTCCGCCGCGGTCGTCGTCCCCGGTTCAAGGACCTCGTCGACGTGTTCGCCCCGGCCGACGAACACCTCGGCACCGTGCAGGCGCAACGCGCGTTCGTCGCAGCGAAGTTCCCCGACGCCTGACCGGGTGCCGGCGACGACCGTCCGTGACTCCCTGAACACCGAGCCCCCGCGCACGGTTGGGTGGGTACATGTCCTCTGCCCCACTCTCCGGTGACGACTCCCTGCACCTGCCCGAGTTCGACAACCCACCGGCATCTCCGCTCGACCTCGCTCGCGAGTGGCTGTCCGCGGCGAAGGACCGTGAGGTCTCCGAGCCGCTCTCGATGACCCTCGCCACGGCCGGTGCCGGCGGCCGCGTGTCCGCTCGCACCGTCGACGTGAAGCGGATTGCGACCGACGGACTGGTCTTCGGCACGTCGGAGGACAGCCCGAAGGGCCGGCAGCTCGCCGAGAACCCGCACGCAGCCCTGCAGGCGTACTGGCGCGAGACGATGCAGCAGCTCCGGTTCGAGGGCCACGTCGTCCGGCTGTCGGATGCCGAGTCCGACGCCCTGTTCGCGGACCGCTCCCCGAAGTCACGCGCCGCGACGGCCATCGCCGACCAGTCCGCCGTGCTCGAACCCCGCACCCTGCAGGACCTGATCGACGACGCGAACGACCTGCTCGACGACTCCGGCGACGACGTCCCCCGACCTGCACGATGGGTTGCCTGGCGTCTCGAGCCCGACATCGTGGAGTTCTGGCACGGTAGCCGTGACCGGATGCACCGACGACTGCAGTACGCACTCGCCGAGGGCGCCTGGACGGCCACACGCCTCCAGCCCTGAGGCCGACGGTCGGCGTTCAGCCCCTGGACCACCACCCCGGCTGAGCGGGTTCGACTCGGACCGTGAACGATCGAGCATCGTTCGATCGTTCCGCGATGACGAAGTGGCTCTCCGCTGGGCCGACGGTACCGATCCGCCACACCGGCCACGAGTGCGGCCCGAGTTTGGGATCGAACCACGGCGCGGGCCCGTTGTCGTCCTCGCGCAACGCGCGCCGGACGCTCTTCGGATCGAGCTCCGGAAATCCCCCGGCGCGCGCTGCCGCGATCATGCGCTCTGCTGCGGCATCGACGGCGGCGGACCGTTCCGCCCGTGGGTTCCGGGTGATCCAGTAGGCGGCGAGGTACCCGATCACCACGAGGCCGATCGCCGCAACGGTCACGACCCACAGTCCAGCGTCGGGATCGACCGCGGGGATGCGATCGATGCCGGAGACCCCGACGACGAACCCCAGGACGCCGAGCACCCATCCGATGCCCGCGACGCGTTCGGCACGGTGCGACGCTCGTGCGAGGACGCAGCGTGCCTCGGCGACGTCCTCGATCGCAACCGAGATCGCCCCCACACCCGCGCCCGCACCGGTCTCCATCGGACCAGTCTCGCTCACGGCGCAACGGAACCGGCGCCCGCACCGAGCGCCCACGCCCCTACCGCCCGATCGGGTTCACCATCGCCCCCGCCCGGATGAGCGACGCCGACTGGTCCGCCAGGTCCACCATCGACAGGGTGTTCCGCAGCTGCAACCGGTTCAGGCACGAGTGCTCGAACGTCGGCACCCGCAGGTCCAGGGGACGACGGCGGTCCGGGTGCGCGGCGGCGTGGGCGTCGATGCACTCCCCCACGACCTGCCAGAAGCGGGACTCCGGCAGCACCCCGTCGTCGTCGAGGATCGCGGCGACGAACCGCAGCACCCCGTCGAACACGTCGGTGAACACCGCGAGCGCGGCCTCGTCATCGGACACCGGGTGCACGATCCGGTCGATGTCGGCGGGGACCGGGCGGTCGTCGTGCCGACCGAGCACCGCGGCCTCCTCGCCGATGTCCTTCATCACGGCCCGGACCACGACGCCGTCGCGCACGACGAGCACCAGGTTCTCGCCGTGCGGCATGAACACCAGGTCGTGCACCGTCAGGCAGTGCACGACGGGCAGCAGGTAGGCGTCGAGCCAGCGCCGGACCCAGACGTCGGCGGGCAGACCGGATGCCTCGATCAGCGCCGAGACCACGGCGTTCCCCGAGGCGTCGCGGTGCAGCAGCGCCGCCATCGTCAGCAGTCGCTCGCCGTCCGCCACCCGCGGCAGCGGGCTCTCCCGCCACAGCGCCGCGAGCATCTTGCGCTGCGGCGAGGACACGTCGACCCGGTGGTAGGCGTCGCCCGTGTAGCCGATGGCGGCGTGCTCCCGGAGCACCGAGAACCCGGCGGTGGCGAGCGTGGGGTCGGCGGAGACGATCGACTCGACCCAGTCGTTCACGGCCGGGGTGTTCCGCATGTAGGCGGGCGACATCCCCCGCAGGAACCCCATGTTCTGCACGGCGAGCGCCGTCTTCACGTACGAGCGTGCCGGCTCGGTGCGGTTGAACGCGGTGCGGATGGACTGCTGCGGCTGGTACTCGTCGGGTCCCTCGCCCAGGTCGACCAGGTCCTGTCGGCCCAGGTCGGGTGCGAAGGTCACGGCGATCCGGTGCTGCCACTGCCACGGGTGCACGGGCAGCCACACGTAGTCGTCGGGGTCGAGCCCGCGACGTTCCAGCGTGGCACGGAACCCGGCCACGACCGCCGCCGACAGCTCCGACTCCCAGTGCGCCTGCTCGGTCCGGTCCGCGGCGAGCGCCAGGTGCGTGTGCTCGCGTCGGGCGGCGAGCCACCGGTACCGGAACCGGCCGCCGGACTCGGGCGCGAACGCCCGGTACTCGTCGAGCCCGAACCCGATCCGACCGTTGGCGGCGACGAACGCCGGGTGCCCCTCGGTCATCGCCGCCTCGACGTCCTGGAACGACGCGACGACGTCCTCGACGGACCCGGTCGAACCGGTCGAACCGGACGAAACGGACGCCCCGCCCCGCCCCCGCGCCAGCTGCCCGGCCGACCGCCCGCCCCGCCGGTGCTTCGCCGCGGCACTCGCCAGCGTCGACGCGATCTCCTCCAGGTACGTCCCGAGCAACTCGTCGGGGATCCCGAGCACCTCGTGCAGTTCGAGCACGAGCTCCTGCGCGCTGAGCGGCGCCGGCGCCCCCGCACGGGTCCGCGTCAGCGAGGCCTCGTCCATCGACCAGTGCTCGAGCACGTGCTGCCGCGCCCGGAACCGGTAGGTCGACTCCCCCGC
The DNA here is from genome assembly GCF_003234215.1 of Curtobacterium sp. MCSS17_006. Lineage (NCBI taxonomy): Bacteria > Bacillati > Actinomycetota > Actinomycetes > Micrococcales > Microbacteriaceae > Curtobacterium > Curtobacterium sp. MCSS17_006. The sequence goes on from NZ_QKSO01000010.1 coordinate 43,707, forward strand.
CTCGAGCCGCCAGCCATCCCCGTCGGGCACGGGTGCGATCAGCCGTTCGTGGGTGAACTCCGCGATCGACTTCGCGACGAGGTGCCGTTCGGCGGGCTCCAGGTGCTCGGGCCGCAGGTGCGCGGCCGGCCCGTCGTCATCGGGGACGCCGATGCGATCGGTGTCGAGCACCGACAGCAGAGCCCGCTTGCCGGCGACGTCCACCTGTCGCAGGGCGCGGAACCCGACCTCGGCGTTCTTCGCCTGCACGGCGGTGTTCCGCACGTCCGGTTCGACGACGACCCGACGCGCGCCGAGGGCGTCCCGACAGTGCTCGACGACGGCACGCATCACCGCGCTGGTCAGGCCGTGCACACGACGGTCAGCGGGCGCCGGCGCGACGAGCAGGTGCATGCCGACGTCGCCGGGTTCGGCCGCCCACACGTCGGTGAGCAGGACGGCGGAGGGGTCGTAGGTCTCCGCCAGGAAGCACGGTTCACCGTTCCGGCGGCCGAGCCACGCTGCCTGCGCGGGGTCCGCCTGCACGCCGGCCAGGTAGGCACGCACGGCGTCCACGTCGAGGTCGCCCATCTCCCACCACGACGACGCCGGGTGGGCGAGCCAGGACTGCACGACGGCGGCGTCGCGTTCCGGGTCCACGGGTTCGACGGTCAGGAGGCCCGGCTCGGCTCCCCCAGGCGCGGTCGCGTCCGGCGCGGTGGTGGTCACGGTCGTGCTCATGCGGAGACCTCCGTGCGCTCGGTCGCGGGGCGGGCCGGCGCGCGCTCCGCGACGCCCGGGTGCGCCGTGGACGGCGCTGCTGTTGACTGCCCCGAGGCGGGCAGGCCGAACTCCTGGAAGGCGATCCGAGCCTCCAGGCCGTACACGGGGCGACCCGTGACGGACCGGATGATCGACGCGTTCCGCCACGCACCCATGCCGAGGTCGGGCGCGGTCAGGCCGTGCGTGTGCTCCTCGGCGTTCTGCACCCAGATGCGTCCGCCCAGGGTGTCGACGTGGTGGTCGCGCGCGACCGCCAGGCGACCGCGGGAGTCGCGGGCGACGAGGTGCTCGACCGGGTCGAGGAACCGCGGGACCCGCGGGGTGTACCCGGTGGCCAGCACCAGCTGCTCGACCTCGTGCTCGTACGTCTGGTCGAGCTGCTCGTGCCGGAGCGTCAGGCGGTACGTGCCGCGGTCGGCGAGCCAGGCGGCGTCGACGACGCTCGTCTCGGTCCGGAGCGTCGTCGGGACCGGGCCGCGCGCGCTGATCCGGTAGAGCTGGTCGTACAGGTCGTCGACCAGGTCGGCGCTGATGCCCTTGTACAGGCCGCGCTGTTCCCGCCCCAGGCGGTCGCGGACGGCTTCGGGCAGCCCGTGGAAGTGGTCCGTGTACTCCGGGCTCGTCATCTCGAGGGTGAGCTTGGTGTCCTCCATCGGGAAGAACCTGGGCGACCTTGTGATCCAGTCGAGGCGGTAGCCGTCCTGCCGGATGTCCTCGAGCAGTTCGCGGTAGACCTCGGCGGCGGACTGCCCGCTGCCGACGACGGCGATCGACCCGGCGTGGCGCAGGGCATCGCGGTTCGGCAGGAACTCGGCGGAGTGCACGGCCGGCCCGCCGATCCCGCGCAGCGGGGCGGGGACGGACGGCTCGGTGCCGATGCCGACGACGACGTGGTGTGCGCGGTACGTCTCGGGACCCTGATCGGTCTCGGCGTGCACCGTGAACGTGTCGGTGACCGGGTCGTGCTCGACGGCCGTCACCCGGCGGCCCCACCGCAGGGTGTCGAGCCGATCGGCGGCCCAGCGGCAGTAGGCGTCGTACTCGCTGCGCAGGGGGTGGAAGTCCTCGCGGATGTAGAACGGGTACAGGCGCCCGGTCTCCTTGAGCCAGGCGAGGAACGAGAACGGCGAGGTCGGGTCGGCCATCGTCACCAGGTCGGCGAGGAACGGCACCTGGATCGTGGCGTCGTCGAGCATCATGCCGTGGTGCCAGGCGAAGCCGTCGGCGGCGTCGAGGAACACCGCGTCGACGTCGGCGATCGGGTCGGTCAGGCAGGCGAGGCCGAGGTTGAACGGGCCGATGCCGATGCCGACGACGTCGTGCACGGCGGGGTCGGCAGCGGCGCGGTCGGCAGTGGTGGGGTCGGCGGCGGTGCGGTCGGCGGTCATCGGTTCGCTCCCTCGGTCTCGGTGGTGGCTGCGCGCACCCGGGCGGCCGTCGCGACGACGTGCTCCAGTGACGCGCGCATCTGCTCCGGGGTGGTCTCGGGGTTGAGCAGCGTGAGCTTGTTGCACGGCCGGCCGTCGATGACCGTCTTGGCGATGAGCACCCGGCCCTCGGCGAGCAGGGCCGAGCGGATCGGGGCGACCAGCGCGTCGGCGGCCTCGGCGGTCATGCCGGCGGGCTGCCAGCGGAACAGCACCGTGCTGAGCTGCGTCGGCGCGACGAGCACCAGGTCGGGGTGCTCCTCGACGATCCGGTGGGTGGCCGCGGCGAGGTCGATGACGGCGTCGAACGCGGTACCGATCGCGTCGGCACCGGTCGCCCGCAGCGTGGCCCAGAGCTTCAGGGCGTCGAACCGGCGGGTGGTCTGCAGCGACTTGTCGACCTGGTTCGGCTCGGCGGCGTCCTCCGGGTTCAGGTAGTCGGCGTACCAGGCGGTGCGGCGCAGGTCCTCCGGGCGCTGCACGAGCAGGGCGCTCGACGACACCGGCTGGAAGAACGACTTGTGCAGGTCGGCGGTCACGCTCCGGGCCCGTTCGACGCCGTCGAGCAGGTGCCGGCGGGTCGGGGACACGAGCAGCCCGCAGCCGTACGCGGCGTCGACGTGCAGCCACACTCCCTCCAGATCACAGACGTCCGCGATCGGCTCGAGCGGGTCGATGACCCCGCGGTCGGTGGTGCCGGCGGTGGCGACGACGGCCATCGGCGTCTGCCCGGCTGCGCGGGCGGCGGCGATCGCCTCGGCGAGGGCAGCGGGCACCATCCGGCCGGCGTGGTCGGTGGCGACGGCGACCACGGCTTCGAGCCCGAGCAGCCGCGCCGACTTCGCGATGCTGAAGTGGGTCTCCGCGGTCGTGAACACGGTGCCGCTGCTGCCGAGGGCCTCGCGCGCCAGCAGCAGGGCCTGCAGGTTCGACTGCGAGCCGCCCGAGGTGAAGATGCCGTCCCCCGCGGCGAACCCGATCCGACCGGCGAGCCAGGCGACGACGTGCCGCTCGATCTCGGTGCCGATGCGGGACTGGTCCCAGGTGTCGACCGACGGGTTTACGGCGGCCAGGACCGATTCGGCGGCGACCGCGGGCAGCGCGACCGGGCAGTTCAGGTGCGCGAGGTACGCCGGGTCGTGGAACCAGACGGCCTCGCGGACGAACAGCTCGTCGAGTTCGGCGAGTGCGCGGTCCGTCCCGAGGGGTTCGGCGTCGAGGTCGACGTCCTGCACCCGGGCCCGGAGGACCTCGGGAGCGGTGTCGGTCGTCGGACGGTCGGCGGCGGCGAAGCGGTCGGCCAGACGGTCCACCGTGGACGTCACGGCGGAGCGGTAGCGCTCGGCGGTGGCGGTGGTCAGGAGTTCGATGGGAGGTGTCACGTTAGGTAAGGCTAACCTCACTAACCGTCATTGTGCCACCCGAACGAGGGGCGCGCCGAACGGCCGGGCGTGTCAGACGCCCGTCTGTCGGGTCGTCAGGCGTTCATGAACTCGCTCGGCTGCAGCGCTCGGCCGACGATGCGCACGTCGCCGATCGAACCGACGAACACGTTGTCGAGCTTGTCGCCGTAGCGGTACCCACCGAGCAGCCACGGCTTGCCGATCGTGCTGAGACCGCGGTTCGGGGTGGACGGGTTCCGCACGACCGGGCACCCGTCGACGTAGAGCACGGTGTGCGTCCCGTCGTTCACCACGGCCACGTGCCACCAGGCGCCGAGCGGCAACTCGTGTCCCCAGTTCGTCAGTGATCCGTCCTGGCTCGCCGGGTACACGCACCACTGCAGTTCGCGGTCCCCCGACAGGCTCAGCGTCACCGCGGGCTCGTCCGGGTCGCCGTCGGCTCCGGTCGCCTTCCCCACCTGGCCGGCGCTCGAGTACTGCGACAGCAGGGCGCTGAACCCGTTCGTGCTCGGGTCGAACGTGGTCGGCAGCGCGAAGAACGCCTCGACCGTGTAGCCGCGGGGGAAGTGGGTCCGGTTGAGCGGTGCCGTGTCGACGGTCTGCAGGTGGTCGCCGCCGGTCTTGCCGCCCTGCAGCGCGAGGCTGCCGGCGCCCGGCTGGTCGGGGTGGTGCGCCGCCGTCCAGCGCAGCGCCCCTGCGACGGCACCGGTCCGCCGGGCGACGACCAGGTCGTTGCCCTTGCCGCTCTGGTCGCGCACCCGCGTCGTCGGCGCGAGCGCCGCCCCGTCCGGGTTGCCGTCGAACCGCCAGTACGCCAGCGTCCCCGGTACCAGCATGCGTGCCGCCGGCCGGGAGGCCCGTGGTGCGACCGGCGCGAACCCCGCGAAGCGCGCGTCGAAGTCCACGGCCATGGTGAAGCGGTCGACGTCGCCGCTGAGCGCGGTCTCCTGGGCTGCGAGCTCGTTCGCGTCGCCGAGTCCGCCGGCGAGCAGGAAGGGCGACAGCGTCTCGACGTCGATGATGTTCCGCTCGAGGTCGACGTGGTACAGCCGGATCATGGCCGCGCCGCCGTAGTAGCGGTTCTGGTAGTTGGTCAGGTGCAGGGCGACGTCGTGTCCCACGGCGTTCTTCGCCGTGGTGCGGCCCGGACCCCAGTAGTGCCCGTTGAGCGTCAGGAACACCTGGTCGTGCTTCGAGATGAAGGAGTCCCAGAGCTGCTGGCCGTAGGGGTCGAACGCCGCCCCGCCGCTGGCGTCCGAGTCGACGAGGGCGTGCGTCGTGAGGATGACCGGAGCGTGCGGCCGGGCGGCGAGCACGGAGCTGGCCCAGGCGAGCCCGCTCGCGCTCGTCCGCCAGTCGAGTGCCAGGACGACCCACTCGCGGCCGGCCGCGGTGAACCGGTGGGCGGTGTTGTAGCCGTCGGGGCTCGAACCGATCCAGCCAGGAGCCTTCCGGAACCGCTGCGGACCGAACACGTCGAGGTACGGGGTGCGGCCGCGCTGGTCGTCGGACGAGGAGTCGACGTCGTGGTTGCCGGCGAGCACGCTGTAGGGCGCCCCGGCTCGGTCGAGCACGTCGAAGACCGCACCGGATGCGCGCATCTCGGACGCCGCACCGTTCTGGGTCAGGTCGCCGAGGTGGACGAGGAACACCGTGTTGTGCCGGGCCTGCTCGCGGACGACGTACTCGAGCGAGGCGCGCATCGGTGCCTGGTCGACCGCGGCGCCGTCGAACATGTACTGCGTGTCCGGCATCACCGCGACGGTGAAGCGTGGCGAGGTCGTGTCCGGGCGCCACCGTCCGGTGTGGCCGCGCACCACGGCTGCCTGCGCGGCCGCGGCCGATCCGCCGAGCGCTGCCGGAGCCGCAGCGGGTGCCGCGGTCAGCGCGTCGGCGACGGCCGGGGCGCTGCCGAAGCCGTTCGACGCCACGAGTCCGGCGGCACCGGCGAGTCCGGACCCGACCAGGAAGCCCCGGCGGGAGACCGGGATGCGCTTGCTGCGCTCTCCGGCGTGGTCGTTGGCGTCGTCGCGGTCGTCAGGGCTGTTCTGCACAGCACCGCACCGTACGGATCGCGGGGGAACGCCCCGGGTCCGTTCCGTGAACTCCAGACCGGCCGCGGCTGCCGGTTCGGTGTGGACCGGTGAGGGCTCCTACAGCTTCTCGATCGGGGCGATCTTGATGAGGAGCTTCTTGCGGCCCGCGGAGTCGAACGCGATCTCGGCGATGCGCTTGGCGCCCTGCCCCGTCACCGCGGACACCGTGCCCTCGCCGAAGTCGACGTGCTTGATGCGGTCGCCGGCGACGAGTTCCATGTCGCCGTTGTCGCGCACCTGCCCGGACACCCGGTTCGCCCACTCGGTCTTCGGACGGGTCTTCGAGGCCGCTGCTGCACGGTCGTACGAGCCGCCGCCCCAGCCACCACCACCGCGGTAGCCACCGCCGCCGCCACCACCGCCGCCGAAGCCGCCGTCACGCTTGGCGTTCAGGGCGCGGGGCTGCGTGCCACCGCGGCTGTTCGCCATGCCCGGGGACTGCTTCCACTCGATGAGCCCCTCGGGGATCTCCTGCAGGAAGCGCGAGGGCATCGCCACGTTCACATCGCCGAACTGGGCACGGGTCATCGCGAGGGAGAGGAACAGGACCTTCTTGGCGCGGGTGATGCCCACGTAGAACAGCCGGCGCTCTTCCGACGGACCGCCGGGTTCGTTGGCGGACATCCGGTGCGGGAGCAGGTCCTCCTCGACGCCGGTCAGGAACACCGCGTCGTACTCCAGGCCCTTCGCGGTGTGCAGGGTCATCAGCGAAACCGTGCCCGAGGAGTCGTCGAGCTCGTCCGCCGCGGCGACCAGCGAGACCTCGGTCAGGAAGTCCGACAGCGTGCCCTCGGGGTTGTTCTTCTGGAACTCACGCGTGACGGCCACGAGCTCGTCGATGTTGTCGGCGCGGGCGGCGTCCTGCGCGTCGGGCGACTTCCGCAGGTTGTCGAGCAGCCCGGAGCCGTCGAGCAGCTGCGTCAGGGTGTCGACCACCGGCTGCGTCGGGGCCTTCTCGGACACGGCGTCGAGCAGCGCCGCGAACTCCGTGATGGCGTTGCGCACCTTCGGCCCGAACCCGAGCTCGCCCGCGTGCCGCAGGGCGTCGCGCATGGTGGTCTCGTGCTCGTCGGCGTAGCGCTGCAGCGTGGTCTCGGTGACCGAGCCGATGCCGCGCTTGGGCACGTTGAGGATGCGGCGCAGGGCCATCGGGTCAGCCGGGTTGGCGACCGTGATCAGGTACGCCATGGCGTCCTTGATCTCGGCACGCTCGTAGAACTTGGTGCCACCGAGCACCCGGTACGGGATCGCCGCACGGATGAAGATCTCCTCCAACGCACGGGTCTGCGAGTTGGTCCGGTAGAACACCGCCATGTCGCGGTAGTCCATGCCGTCTTCACGCAGGCGCTGGATCTCGTCGGCGACGAACTGCGCCTCGTCGTGGCCGGTGTACCCGGTGAAGCCGACGATCTTCTCGCCGGCGCCGACGTCGGTGAACAGGCTCTTCGCCTGGCGGTCGAAGTTGTTCGCGATGACGGCGTTCGCCGCGTCGAGGATGTTCTGCGTCGAGCGGTAGTTCTGCTCGAGCAGGATCGTCTTGGAGTTCGGGAAGTCCCGCTCGAACTCGACGATGTTGCGGATGTCCGCCCCGCGGAAGGCGTAGATGGACTGGTCGGAGTCGCCGACCACCGTCAGGGACGCGGGGGCGATCGAGCCGTCGGTCTCGCGCATCCGGGCGACGTGCTGGCCGGAGTCCTCGAGCTTGTCGACCTGTTCGACCGGCACCGGGCGGGTGAGCTCGCGGATCAGGGCGTACTGGGCGTGGTTCGTGTCCTGGTACTCGTCGACCAGGATGTACCGGAAGCGGCGCTGGTACAGGGCGGCGACGTCCGGGAAGGCGCGGAACAGGAACACCGTCTGGCCGATGAGGTCGTCGAAGTCGAACGCGTTCGCCCGGCGGAGTTCGTTCGTGTAGCGCCGGAACACCTCGGTGAACATGACCTCTTGCGGGTCGTTCACGTTGATGTTGCGCGCGTAGGTGTCGATGTCCTGCAGCTCGTTCTTGAGCTTCGAGATCTTCGACGCCGCGGCGCCGACGGTCAGCCCGAGGGAGTCGGCCTCGAGCTCCTTGATGATCCGCTTCAGCAGCGCCTTGGAGTCGGCGGAGTCGTAGATCGTGAACGACTGCGGGAACCCGAACCGCTCGGCTTCGCGCCGCAGGATGCGCACGCACGCCGAGTGGAACGTGGAGATCCACATCCCCTCGGCCTCGCCACCGACCAGGGCCCGGACGCGCTCGCGCATCTCGGCGGCGGCCTTGTTCGTGAACGTGATCGCCAGGATCTGCGACGGCCAGGCTTCGCGGTTGGCGAGCAGCAGCGCGATGCGGCGGGTGAGCACGCTCGTCTTGCCGGAACCGGCGCCGGCAACGATCAGCAGGGACTCGCCGCGGTACTCGACGGCTTCCTTCTGCTGGGGGTTCAGACCCGCGGTGAACGGGTCTTCGTACGCGCGGGCACCGGCGCCCGGCTCGGGCGTCGATTCGAAGGGGTCGAGCACGATCGTCATGTTCGGGACATTCTAGGCGAGACCCCCGACAGCGACCTCGTGCGGCAGGATTGCGCCGTGGCGATCACACCGGACCGACCTGACGTCTTCGTGCTCCCTGCGATGTCGGCCGCGATCCCCGCCACCCAGGACGTCCTCTGCATCCTGCCCCCGGACGGGCGCGACGACCCCGCCGCGATCATCGAGAGTCACCGTCGTGCCCGTGCTCAGCGGTCTCGACAGGACACGGCGGGGTGCCTGGTCCCGCTGTCGGTCGGCCTGGTCACCGCGGTGCTGTGCCTCGCCGCACTCGGGGCTCTCGCTGCGTCGACGTTCCCGAGGAGTGCCCGGCTCGTCGTCACCGTCGTGGTGTTCCTGGTCGTCTCGTCCGCCGTCGCGATCCTCGTCGATCGGCGGCAACGGCGACGGCCACCGGAGCAGCCCCTCCCGGTGACACCGATCGACCCTCGGGTCGCTCGTCTCGCGCCCGGGGACCTGCCCGCGGCCGAGGTCATCCGCGCCTCGGCAGTCCTGCAGTCGCTCGACCGTGCTCGTGCCGACCTCCGGAAGGGTGAACACGACGCCGACCTGACGGACGCGCAACGGACGGTCTCGCCCGGCGACCGGAGCACCTGGTTCTTCCGGCCCGAGGACCTGGCCGGGCTCCGGACCGCTGCCACGTCCGCACGCGAGGAGGCCACCGAGGTCCTCCGGTCAGCCGGCATCCCGCTCGAGGCGCTCGAGGACTGACCGGGCACGCACCGCCAGGTCGGGGTGGTCGGCGAACACCCCGTCGAGTCCGGTGCGGATCACGGACGTGAACCACCGCTCCCAGTCGCCGAACGCCGCGACGTCCCCACCACGACGCAGCGGCGACGGCAGGAACCGGTTCTCCGGCCGGAGGGTCCACGTGTACACCGCGAGCCCCACGGCATGGGCGCGGTCGACGATTGCGCTGCGCACCGGCGTCGGGTCGTCGAGTGCGACGCTGTCGACGCCGGCCATCAGGGTGCCGAGGTCGACGCTGATGCCGTGGAACTCGGTCGCGAACGACGCCAGCGCGTCCTCGGAACGCTCGGCGGCGTAGGTGGGGGCGACCGACCCGTGGGACGCGACCTCGTCCGCGGCGCTGCCACGGGCCTCCTGGAGGTACACGAGCCGACCACCGGTCCCCCGCTCGCGCAGGTCCCGCAGCACGCCCTTCTCGAAGCTCTCCACCGTGAGCCGCTCGTCCTGCCGCCACCCGGCCTCGCCGAGCGCGGCGTCGACGAGTGCGCCCATCGGGAACCCGGCACGGTCGAAGGACGCGGCGTGCTTGACCTCGGCGACGAGCCCGACCGGGCGGGGCGCCGCGTCGAGGATCGCGAGCAGGTCGACGAGCCGCAGGATCGGCTGCGCACCGTCGTGCTCGGCGGATCCCGGACGCAGCACCGGCAGGCGCTCGCGGGTGCGGAGCGTCTGCAGCTCGGCCCACGTGAAGTCCTCGGTGAACCAGCCGGTCAGGGTCTGGCCGTCGACGGTCTTCGTCGTGCGCAGGTGCCGGAACTCGGGGTGGTCGGCGACGTCCGTGGTGCCCGAGACCTCGTTCTCGTGCCGGAGCACCAGCACACCGTCCTTCGTGGGCACCAGGTCCGGTTCGATCGCGTCGGCGCCGAGTTCGATCGCGAGCTCGTACGCGCTCCGCGAGTGCTCGGGACGGTAGCCGGACGCACCGCGGTGGGCGATCACGAGGGTCATGGCGCGACCCTACTTGCCGCGGGTGAGCAGCGGGGCGCCTGTGTCGCGGGACACACCCGGCGCTCCGAGGCCCGTCGTTCCCAGCGACGACGCCGAGCATCACCGCATGACCGTCCGTTCGCTCTCCACCGCCGTCGAGGCCCGGATCGACCGGGCCGCGCGCCGTCTGCTCGACGCCGGGCACCAGCCGCACCGGCCCGTCCGGGTGTTCGTCACCGAGTTCCTGGTGTTCGGCGCGAAGCAGGCCTGGGCGTGCGCGTTCGGGGCGCTGCTGCTCGCGACCATGGCCGTGGTGCACCTCACCGTGCCGGCGGCGATGCGGAACGACGTCCTGACGATCGCGGCCGTGCTGCTGCAGGTCGGGATGCTCGTGTTCGGGCTCGAGACCGTGCGGGAACTCCGGGTCGTCCTGCTGTTCCACGTCGTCGGCACCGTGATGGAGGTGTTCAAGACCCACATGGGCTCGTGGACCTACGAGCCCGGAGGGCTGCTCGTCGTCGCCGGGGTGCCGCTGTTCTCGGGGTTCATGTACGGCGCCGTCGGGTCGTACATGGTGCGGGTCTACCGGCTGTTCGACCTGCGGTTCGACCGGTACCCGCGGCAGTGGCTGCTGGCGGTCGTGGCGGGCGGGATCTACCTGAACTTCTTCGGCCACCACTTCGTCGCCGACGCCCGGTACGTGCTGCTCGCGCTCGTGCTGCTGCTCTTCACCCGCACGACCATGCGCGTCCGGATCCACCGGGCGACGCTGCGGATGCCCGTCCTCGTGGCGATGGGCCTCGTCGCGGTGGTCATCTGGGCGGCGGAGAACGTCGCGACCTGGGCCGGGGCGTGGAGCTACCCGGCGCAGCTCGCGGTGTGGCAGCCGGTGGCGCCGACGAAGATCGTGGCGTGGTTCCTGCTCATGACGATCTCGGTCGCGCTCGTCACGTGGCTGTACCCGGCGCTGCCGTCGGGACGGGCGCGCTCGACGGGCTCGACGGCGGACTCTCGACGTCCTCGGGGCGCGCGTGCAGCAGGCGACCCTAGGCTTCCCTCGACGGAGCCCGCTGGGCCCGCGTCCGCTCGCCGCGAATCCTCAGCCTTCCGCGACCGAGCGCCCCTAGGCTGAGAGGACTCGAATCTCCTAGGAAGAGGACACCATGGCCTTCAAGCCCGGTTTCGACCAGTCCCCCGCCTTCAACGCACAGGGGGCAAACACCTGGGGCGGGCGCGGTGCTGGTCAGCAGCAGGCCGGCTGGGGACAGACCCCGCAGCAGGCCCAGGGCGGCATGACCCCCGAGCAGCTGCAGTACATGTACGACCGTCCGACTGCGTCCCCGGTGGACACCGACCGCATGTCGTACGAAGACACCATCGTCAAGACGCTGCTCGCGTTCGGCGTGCTCGTCGTCGGCGCGGTGGCCGGTTGGAACCTGCCGCCGGTCGTCTGGATCGTCGGCGCGCTCGTCGGGTTCGTCCTGGCGCTCGTCAACACCTTCAAGAAGAAGCCGTCGCCGGGTCTGATCCTGACGTACGCGTTCTTCGAGGGTCTGTTCGTCGGCGGTATCTCGAACTACTTCCAGACCGCGTTCCCCAAGGCCGACGGCATCGTCGCGCAGGCGGTGTTCGGCACGCTCGGTGTGTTCTTCGTCACCCTGCTCCTGTTCCGCTCGGGCAAGGTCCGCGCGACCCCGAAGGCCACGCGCTTCTTCCTGATCGCGATGGTCGGGTACATGGCGTTCTCCCTCGTCAACCTGGTCCTGATGTGGACCGGCGTGACGCAGAGCGCGTTCGGCCTGATGGGCGTGACGCTCTTCGGCATCCCGCTCGGTGTGCTGATCGGCATCTTCGTGGTCGTCATGGCGGCGTACTCGCTGATCCTCGACTTCGACCAGATCAAGACCGGTGTGGAGCGTGGCGCACCCCGCATCTACGCCTGGACCGCGGCGTTCGGTCTGATCGTGACGCTGGTCTGGCTGTACCTCGAGATCCTGCGCATCCTCGCCATCATCGCGAGCAGCTCGCGCAACTAGTACCACCGCACACGCGAAGGGCCCCGGCGTTGCCGGGGCCCTTCATCGTTCCCGGGCCGGTGGGCGCGAGAGCGGCAGCGGGACGGCGGTCCCGGGGCGGTCCCAGTGGTCACGACACCCCGCCGGTCGCCCGCCGAGTGGTCACGAAGTGTCGTCCGGGCCGGGGCCAGCCGACAGTTCGTGACCCCTCGGCACCGGGCCCGCGGGGTGTCGTGACCACTCGACGGCCCCGGCAGCACCCACGCCCCCGACTCCAGCCGCCCGAGGTCGCACAACCCGCCGCACGCGCAGCGCCCGGGTCGCGCGGACTGCCGTCGGACGTCGCGGCACACGGCAGTTCGTGCGCCTCCGGCACCGATCCCGGCGCCGCCACCGGACGCACGAAGGCCCGGCACGCGTGACGCGTGCCGGGCCCTCGTGGCTCAGGGGAGCCCTACTCCCACTCGATCGTCCCCGGCGGCTTCGACGTGACGTCGAGCACGACCCGGTTGACGTCGGGCACCTCGTTCGTGATGCGGTTCGAGATCTTCGCGAGGGTGTCGTACGGCAGACGCGTCCAGTCGGCGGTCATGGCGTCCTCGGACGAGACCGGACGGAGCACGATCGGGTGCCCGTAGGTCCGGCCGTCGCCCTGCACGCCCACGGAGCGGACGTCGGCGAGCAGCACGACCGGGCACTGCCAGATCTCCTGGTCGAGGCCGGCCGCTGTGAGCTCCTCGCGGGCGATCTTGTCGGCCGCGCGGAGCAGTTCGAGCCGCTCCTTCGTGACCTCGCCGACGATGCGGATCCCCAGGCCCGGGCCGGGGAACGGCTGGCGACCGACGATGACCTCGGGCAGCCCGAGCTCGCGGCCGACCGCGCGGACCTCGTCCTTGAACAGGGTGCGCAGCGGCTCGACGAGCTCGAACGTCATGTCCTCGGGCAGGCCGCCGACGTTGTGGTGCGACTTGATGTTCGCGGTACCCGCTCCGCCGCCGGACTCGACGACGTCGGGGTAGAGCGTGCCCTGCACGAGGAACTTGACCTCGGCATCGGAGTCGGAAGCCTTGGCCTCGAGCACGAGTGCCTCGGCCGCGCCCTCGAACGTGCGGATGAACTCGCGCCCGATGATCTTGCGCTTCTGCTCGGGGTCGCTCACGCCGGCGAGGGCGTCGAGGAACTGCTGCTCGGCGTCGATCGTGATGAGCCGGACACCGGTGGAGGCGACGTAGTCCTCTTCCACCTGCTTCCGCTCGTCGGCACGCAGGAGCCCGTGGTCGACGAAGACGCAGGTCAGCTGGTCGCCGACGGCCTTGTGCACCAGGGCTGCGGCGACGGCGGAGTCCACACCACCGGAGAGCCCGGCGATGACCCGCGCGGAACCGACCTGCTCGCGGATGCGGGCGACCTGCTCCTCGATGACGTTGCTGGAGTTCCAGTCGCCGGGCAGGCCCGCGGCACGGTGCAGGAAGTTCTCGAGCACGGCCTGGCCGTACACGGAGTGCTTCACCTCGGGGTGCCACTGCACGCCGTAGAGCTTGCGCTCGTCGGACGCGAACGCCGCGACGGGCGTCGACGCGCTCGAGGCGAGCACCTCGAAGCCGGCCGGTGCCTTGGCCACGGAGTCGCCGTGCGACATCCACGTCACCTGGTCCGCCGGCTGGTCGCCGAGCAGCGTGCTGGTGCCGGGGGCGAGCGTCACGTCCGTGGCGCCGTACTCGCGCAGACCGGTGTTCGCGACCTCGCCACCGAGGGCGGTCGCCATGGCCTGGAAGCCGTAGCAGATGCCGAGCACGGGGACACCGAGGTCGAGGATGTCACCGTCGAGGGACGGCGCGCCTTCTTCGTACACGGACGACGGACCACCGGACAGCACGATGGCCGCCGGGTCCTTGGCGCGGATCTCGTCCGCGGTGATGGAGTGCGGCACGATCTCGCTGTAGACGTTCGCTTCACGGACCCGACGCGCGATGAGCTGCGCGTACTGGGCCCCGAAGTCGACGACGAGGACGGGACGCTGTTCGGTCTCGCTCACCGAGCGGCCTCCTTCTCACGCTGCTGGGCAGCGATCAGCTCGTGGTAGGTGTCCATGGCCCGCTGCTGCATGCGGTGTTCGACCACGAAGGACATGAACGGGATGATGCCCCCGAGGGCGATGAGCAGGAAGCGCGACGGCCTCCAGCGCATGATGCTCCACAGACGGAAGTCCGTGAAGAGGTAGAGCACGTACAGCCAGCCGTGGGCGATGAGGATCGCGATCGACAGGTTGAACGTGCCCGGGGTCTCGCCCGCCGTGCCGTTGGGCACGAAGAACGGACCGTTGCCGAGCTGCATCTCGAGTTGCAGCGGCGTGTACTTGATGATGACCTCGACCACCAGGGCGAGCAGCAGCACACCGGTGATGTACGCCGAGACGCGGTACCACTTCACCGCCCCCGGGATCTTGGGGATGTCACGGGTTCGGACGGTCAGGGCCATGCCGGCAATCCTACCGTCGGAGCGCGTCGGCTTCGGTGGCGACCGCTGCCTCGCGGTCCTCTTCCTGCTCGCGCTCCCAGGCGTCCTTCACGAACCGGTACCAGAGGAACACGGCGAAGCCGGCGAAGACGACCCACTCGATCGCGTAGAACAGGTTGAGCCAGTCGAACTGGACCTCGCGCGACGGTGCCCGGTCGGCGATGGTGCCGAGGTCGGCGGCCTTCGCGGTGGTGCCGTCGGCGACCACGTACCCGAGGTACATGCGGTCGTCGAAGGCCTGCCAGGTGTTCACGAACCGGGCGGGGGCGACGGCTGAGTACTCGCCCTTCTTGTAGGCGTCCTGGTCGGGCGACTCGGCCGGGTAGTAGCGGCCCTGGATCGTGAGCGTCTGGCCGTCCGCCAGGCGCTCGCCTCCGGCGACGGCGGCCGACCGCTGGTCGGACCACCCGATGACGACCGGGAGGCTCGCCCCACCGTCCGAGTCCACCAGGTGTCCGACGGTCTGGTACTTCCCACCCCCGGTGCGGCCGGTCAGGACGGTGGTGTCGTCGGCGACGAAGGTCCCGGTGACGGTGACCTTCTGCCCGGCGAGACTCTCGCTGACGGGGCGCTCGGGGGCGGTGACCGCCTCGAGCGTGCGGCGGGTCTCGGTGGTCGCCGGCAGGGGCTTGCCGTTGGCGATCGACCGCTCCAGCTGCCACTTGCCCAGCCCGGCGAACACCGCCGCCAGCACGAGCGCCAGCAACAGCAGCGCGATCCACCTCGGTCGTCGGGCAACGGCCCACATCTGTATCAGTACTCCGGATCGCGCTGTCGGACCGGGCGCTCGGGGCGCTCGGCGGGGATCTCGACCGGCGACGTCACGGGTGCGGACGTCGGCTCGGACCCCTCATTGTCTCGCTCGTCCCTGCCAGCCGCCTCGACGAGCGCGAACTCCTCGGCGAACTGGCGGTCCCGCTCGGCCTTCCGCGCCGCGGCGGTGGCGTCCGCCTCGGCCTCGGCCGCTTCGGCGCTCTCGGCGGCGGCGGCGGCGACGGCACGTCGGCCGCCCAGGCGTCCGCGCAGGCGGATGAGCCGGCCCGGGCGCACCACGAGGCGGCCGATCCGGTCCGAGTTCACCGCGAGCAGCGGCCCGAGGACGGCCATGCAGAGGACGTAGAGGCCCGCGAAGGCGGTGATCCGCGCCTCCAGCCCGGCGGCAGCCGACAGCGTCGCGAGGATCAGCGCGAACTCGCCACGGTTCACCAGGATGACGGCGGTGTTGATGCCCTGCTGGACGTTGAAGCCGTTCATGCGCGCGACGATCTGGCCGGCGACCGCGTTGAGCACGACCGTCATGCCGATGGCGCCGAGGACGGGCCAGAGCACCTCGCCGAAGGTCGACAGGTCGAGGCCGAGCCCGAAGTTGACGAAGAAGAACGCGGCGAAGACGTCGCGCATCGGCAGGGCGAGCTGTTCGATGCGGTCGCGGTACCGGGTCGCTCCGCAGAGCAGGCCGATGACGAAGGCACCGATGGCGTCGGTCACGCCGAGCAGGTCGCCGATTCCACCGAACATGACCGCGAGTCCGAAGAACAGCACCGTGAACAACTCGTCGTCACGGGTGGCGAAGATCTTCGACACCCACTTGCCCGCGAAGCGCGCGAGCGTGAACATCACGATGAGGAACCCGAACGCGAGTGCCAGCTTGCCGACGACGGCCCAGACGTTGGTGTCGCCGGAGAGCACGACGGAGACGATCGCCAGGTAGACGGCGATGAAGACGTCCTCGATCACGGTGACGCCGAGGATCATCGGGGTCTCGTCGTTCGCCAGGCGCCGGAGCTCGATGAGGAGCTTCGTCACGATGGCGCTCGAGGACGTCGCCGTCATGCCCGCGATGATCAGGGCTTCTCGGGTGCCCCAGCCGAGCGAGAACCCGAAGGCGAACCCGACGCCCATGTTGATGACGACGTAGGTGCCGCCCGACACCAGGAGCTTGCCGGCGTTGCCGTAGAACTCCTCTTGGTCGAACTCGAGCCCGAGGTTGAACAGCAGCAGGATGAGCCCGAACGTCGCGACGAGCTCGATCGTGTGGGACTCGACGCTCAGCCCGAACCACGGCGTGTTCGGACTCGCGACGAGTCCGACCACCATGTAGATCGGGATGGCCGGCAGACCGATGGTCTTGCCGAGCCGGCCCAGGACGTAGGCGATGACGAAGAGCACACCGATGGTGAGCAGCTCACCACCCAGGTGCATGCGCTAGCTCTTCCGCGGGGCCTCGGCCGAGGCGGCCGCAAGCTCTCCGCTGCGGTAGAAGGAGAACGCCTTGGCGACCTTCTCGGGGGATCCGGCGACGACGATCGTGTCTCCGGGGAAGACGACGAAGTCCGACGAGGGCGCCGGGTTGGCGCTGTCGCCACGGACCACGGCGACGACGGTCAGGCCGATAAAGCCGGAGTCGTGCAGGTCACCGAGGGGCTTGCCCGCGATGGCGTCGTCGTAGTCGACGGAGAACCAGTCGATGGACAGCCCGGGGATCTCGTCGAGCTTGTCGAGGCCCTCGGTGATCCGGGTGCCGCCGAGCAGTTCGGCGAGCGTGTGCGCTTCGTCCTCGCTGAGACGCAGCGAGACCTTCTCGGACTTGTCCGCGCCGTCGGAGACGTCGGCGAACGAGATGAGGTCGGAGTGCCCCGACCGGTGCGTGATGACACCGCACTTGCCACCGTCGTCGGTGTAGAAGCTGTGCAGCACGCCGACTCCGGGGAGTTTGACGCGATGGACGTCGACCATGATGGCTCCCTCTTCGAGTACCCCCATGCTAACCACCCGGTGGTCCCGCGCATTCCTCCCGCTACTGTTCTGTGGATGGGGAGAACACGGGTCGTCGTGGCCGTCGTCGGGGTGCTGGTCGTGGCGCTGTACGCAGCCTTGCTCGCGGTGCAGCAACTCGTGCTGGATCCGCTCGCGGCGGTGCCGGGCACCTCGCTGGACGCGATCCACGCGCACCTCGAGGGGCAGGGGTTCGACGTCCGCGGTGACGTCGTCGCCATCCTCGTCACCGCGGCGATCGGTGTCGCGCTGGCGCTCGTGGTCGCGACGGTGACGCTCTGGCGGCGCGTGGAACCGCACTTCGTCGTCGCCTGGATGCTCGGGATCATCGCGGCGGGTGCGGTCCCGTTCTTCGTCACCGGCTTCCAGCTCGGCATGGACGTCGCCGACGGCTACGGGGTCAGCGGCGGCGCCCACACCGCCTGGGCCGGTGTCCTGTACGTCACGAGCCTGGTCGCGTTGGTCGCGATCCCGGTGGTGATCGTGTTCGGCGAGCGGCGGCGCGCCCTCCGGGCAACGTCGGGACCGCGGGTCGCCTGACGGACGCGAGTCGCGCCTCCAGGCCGTTCGTCAGCCTGGAGGCGCGACACCCGTCGTCGAAGCCGGTCGCGTCCGACCGGGGTCGGCCCTACTCCGGCTCGCTCGTCTTCTCGCCGACGACCTGCTCGTCGGACGCCTTCGCGCCCTCGGCGCCGTCCGAACGGCCGCCGTCCACGACCACGTCGTCCTCGTCGAAGCCGAACGCGATGTCCGGGGCCTCGAGCCGTACGCGGTCCGCGCTCTCGTCGTCGGGCTGCAGCTGCGACTCCCGTTCGGCGGCGACGCGCTTCAGGTAGTTCGCGACCTCGTGCTCGGTCGTCTCCTGGTCCCATCCGAGCACGTCCGCCATGAGCTTCGCGGCGACGGGCGCTGCTGACTCGCCGCGGTCCCAGGCCTCGATGGAGATGCGGGTACGACGGGCGAGGACGTCCTCCAGGTGCAGGGCGCCCTCGTGCGAGGCGGCGTAGACGACCTCGGCGCCGATGTAGTCGTCGGCCCCCGGCAGCGGTTCGGCGAGCGCGGGGTCCTGCTCGACGAGCTGCAGCACCTCGGTCGCGAGGGTGCCGTACCGGTTGAGCAGGTGCTCGATGCGGACCTTGTGCACGTTGAAGCTCCGTGCGGTGCGGGCGCGTCGGTTCCACGCGGCGGGGTAGCCCTCGGCACCGAGGAGCGGGATGTCCTCGGTCGTCGACTCCGGGATCCTGCCGTCCATGGCCGCGACGGCCTCGTCGATGGCGTCCTTGCCCATCACCCGGTAGGTGGTCCACTTGCCGCCGGCGACCACGACGAGCCCGGGCACGGTGTGCGCGACGACGTGCTCGCGGCTGAGCTGCGAGGTCTGGTCTGACTCCCCCGCCAGCAGCGGGCGGAGTCCGGCGTAGACGCCCTCGACGTCCTCGCGGGTGAGCGGGACGGCGAGCACCTTGTTGACGTGCTCGAGGATGTAGTCGATGTCCGCCGCGGTCGCTGCCGGGTGCGCCTTGTCGAGGTACCAGTCGGTGTCGGTCGTGCCGACGAGCCAGTGCCGGCCCCACGGGATGACGAAGAGCACGCTCTTCTCGGTGCGCAGGATCATGCCCGTGTTCGACTGGAACCGGTCACGGGGGATGACGAGGTGGACGCCCTTCGACGCCCGCACCTTGAACTGGCCGCGGGTGCCGATCATCGCCTGGGTGTCGTCGGTCCAGACACCGGTGGCGTTGACGACCTGCTTCGCGCGGATCTCGAACCGTTCGCCGGTCTGGATGTCGTGGGCCTGCGCGCCGACCACGCGCTCCCCGACCTTGATGAACCCCTCGATGCGGACGCGACTGGCTGCCTCGGCGCCGTACGAGGCCGCGGTGCGCACGAGGGACGCGACGTAGCGCGCGTCGTCGACCTGGGCGTCGTAGTACGTCATGCCGCCGACGAAGGCGTCCTTCTTGAGCCCGGGCATGTTCCTGAGCACCTGCTTCCGGCTGAGGTGCCGGTGGTGCGGGACGCCGGGCGGACGGCCGCCGGACCAGCTGAACACGTCGTACATCGCCATGCCGATGCCGATGTAGAAGCGCTCCCAGACCCGGTGGTTGAGCGGGTAGAGGAAGCGCACGGGCTTCACCAGGTGCGGGGCGATGCGCTGGAGCAGCAGGCCGCGTTCGATGAGCGCCTCGCGGACGAGTGCGAAGTTGAGCTGCTCGAGGTAGCGGATGCCGCCGTGCACGAGCTTGGACGAACGGCTCGACGTCCCCGAGCCCCAGTCGCGGGCCTCGACGATGCCGACGCTCAGGCCGCGGGTCACGGCGTCGAGCGCACTGCCCGCACCGACGATCCCGCCGCCGACGACCAGGACGTCGAGCTCCTTGGTCTTCAGCGTCTCGATCGCGGCCGCACGTTCGTCCGGCCCGAGCTTCGCCGCGGGGTCGAACCCCACGCCGGGCGCGACGTCACGTGGACGTCCGGCCGTGCTGGTCTGCTTCGTCGTGCTGGACTTGGCCATCGTCGCCTCCGGGTCACGGTCGGCGCCGTGGCGTCACCCGGGTTCGCGCCCGGGTGCCACCGTCACTGGTGGTACGGCGCCACGACCACTTCTACTCGCTGGAACTCCTTGGCGTCGGAGTATCCGGTCGTCGCCATCGAGCGGCGCAGGGCACCGACGAGGTTGGCGCGGCCGTCGTGGGTCGGCGTCGGGCCGTTCAGGACGTTCTCGAGCGGGGCGATCGTGCCCACCTCGACCCGGCGGCCGCGCGGCAGCTCGGGGTGGTGCGCCTCCGCACCCCAGTGGTAGCCACCACCCGGGGCCTCGGTCGCACGGGCCAGTGCGGTGCCGAGCATGACGGCGTCGGCGCCCACGGCGATGGCCTTGACGATGTCGCCCGCGGTGTCGAGCCCGCCGTCGGCGATGACGTGCACGTACCGGCCGCCCGACTCGTCGAGGTAGTCACGACGGGCACCGGCGACGTCCGCGACGGCGGTCGCCATCGGGGCGTGGATGCCGAGCGCGGCGCGGGTGGTCGACGCTGCGCCGCCACCGAAGCCGACGAGCACACCGGCGGCACCGGTGCGCATGAGGTGCAGCGCCGACGTGTAGGTCGAGGCACCGCCCACGATCACCGGGACGTCGAGCTCGTAGATGAACTTCTTGAGGTTGAGGGGTTCCTCGGTCTGGGAGACGTGCTCGGCCGAGACCGTGGTGCCGCGGATGACGAACAGGTCGACACCGGCGTCGACGACCGTCTTCGAGAACTCCTGGGTGCGCTGCGGGCTGAGCGAACCGGCGACCGGCACGCCGGCTGCGCGGATCTCGGCCAGGCGTGCGGTGATCAGCTCGGCCTTGATCGGCTCGGAGTAGATCTCCTGCATGCGCTTCGTGACGTTGCCGTCGGTGAGCGACTTGATCTCGTCGTAGTACGGGGTCGGGTCCTCGTAGCGGGTCCACAGACCTTCGAGGTCGAGCACACCGAGGATGCCGAGCTTGCCCATCTGGATGACCGTCGCCGGCGAGGACACGGAGTCCATCGGCGCCGACAGGATCGGCGACGCGAACGTGAACGCGTCGATCGACCACTGCACGCTGACGTCGCGCGGGTCACGCGTCCGCCTGGAGGGGACCACCGCGATGTCGTCGAACGCGTACGCCCGACGTCCGCGCTTGCCTGCACCGATCTCGACTTCGCTCACCCGGACAGCCTACCGGGCGGGCTCTGCGGCGTGCACGGGCCGGACGGTGCGGCTCGCACCGTGCGAGGCATGCCGCGTACGGTGCGAGGTTCCGTGTTCGGTGCGAGGTCGCGAGGGTCGCACGACGTGCGGAACCTCGCACCACGCAGCCTTCAGCGCGGACGCCGCGGGGCCCGGCGGCGCTTCCGGAGCGCCCGCAGCACGAAGCCGAGCAGGAGCGCGAGCACCACGAGGACGACGAGCAGCACGGCCGCGACCTTGACGAGCAGCGCCGCCCCGACGAAGAGCGCGATGAACACGAGCCAGACGAGGGCGTCGAGCACGAGGGGTCCGGAGGTGCGCACCCGCGGAACGATACCGACCCGCGCGGGGCGAGCCGCGCCTCCTGGCCGGGTACAGGAGCGGGGCCGTGCGGCGCGAAGCGACCACGCACGGCCCCACCCGTCACGGATACCACCCCCACAGCGGTACCCGTAGTCGACGACAGCGCTAGCGCTGTGCGTCGACGTCCTTGGCGAGCGTCCCCAGGTAGAGCTCGATGACCTTGGGGTCGTCAGCGAGTTCCTTCCCGGTGCCCGAGTACGCGTTCTTCCCCTGGTCGAGCACGTACCCACGATCGCAGATCTGCAGACAGCGTCGCGCGTTCTGCTCCACCATGATGATCGACACACCGGCCTTGTTGATCCGGCGGGTCCGCAGGAACGTCTCGTCCTGGCGCACGGGGGACAGTCCGGCGCTCGGCTCGTCGAGCAGCAGCACCTTCGGGTCCATCATCAGCGCACGGGCCATCGCGACGGACTGCCGCTCACCACCCGAGAGCGATCCGGCCCGCTGGTTGCGCCGCTGGGCGAGGACCGGGAACAGGTCGTAGATGACCTCGAGCCGTTCGGCGAACTTCCGGGGCCGCAGGTACAGCCCCATCTGCAGGTTCTCCTCGATCGACAGCGAGGGGAACACGTTGTTCGTCTGCGGCACGAAGCCGACACCGGCCTGCACGAGCTTGTTCGCCTTGAGGTTCGTGATGTCATCGCCCTGCAGGGTCACCGAACCCTCGCGGATGGACACCAGCCCGAACAGCGCCTTCAGGAGCGTCGACTTGCCCGCGCCGTTCGGCCCGATGATGCCGATGAGCTCACCCGGGTAGCAGTCCAGGTCGCAGCCGTTCAGGATGTTCACGCCCGGCAGGTAGCCGGCGACGAGGTTCTTCGCGCTGAGCACCGGCTCGCGTTCCAGCGTGGCCGCCGGGTACGGACTGGAGGCACTGCTCGCGTTCGTGGGGTCCGTTGCGTCCGTCATCGGGTCGTCTCCTCTGCTGCGTCCTCTTCGGCGACTTCCTCCGCCAGTTCCTCGAAGGTCTCCTCGGTGAGGAGCGAGTCGTCACCCAGGTCGGTGTCGTGGTGCGCACCGAGGTAGGCGTCGATCACGGCCTGGTCGTCCATCACCGTGTCCGCCGGGCCCTCGGCGACGACCTTGCCCTCGGCCATCACGACCACCCAGTCCGAGATGTGCCGGACCATGTGCATGTCGTGCTCGACGAAGAGCACGGTCATGCCGTCGTCGCGCAGGGACTGGATGTGCCCGAGGAGCGACTGGGTGAGCGCGGGGTTCACGCCGGCCATCGGCTCGTCGAGCATGATCATCGTCGGGTCGGACATCAGCGCCCGGGCCATCTCGAGCAGCTTCCGCTGCCCGCCGGACAGCGAACCGGCGTAGTCGTCGGCCTTGGTGTCGAGCTTGAACCGGGCGAGGAGGTCCTCGGCCTTGGCCGTGATCTCGCGCTCTCGCTTCGCCCACACCGGCTTGACCAGGGCGGCGAAGAAGTTCTCGCCGGGCTGGTCGCGGGCGCCGAGGAGCATGTTCTGCATCACGGTGAGCCGGGACAGCGCCTTGGTCAGCTGGAAGGTGCGGACCATGCCCTTGTTCGCGATGTGCGTCGCGCTCGTCTTCTGCAGCGTGGCGCCGTTGAACTGCGTCTTCGCTCCGGGGCTCGGCTTGTCGAACCCGGTGAGCAGGTTGAAGAACGTGGTCTTGCCGGCGCCGTTCGGGCCGATGAGAGCCGTGATGGAGCCGCGCTGGACCTCGAGGTGGTCGACGTCCACGGCGGTCATGCCACCGAAGCGGCGGGTGACGTCGTCGACGGTGAGGATCGGGTCGGCCTTGGGGTGGCCGTAGGTCTCAGACACTGAACGTCAGCTCCTTCTTGTTGCCGAGCAACCCCTGTGGACGGAACACGATGAGCAGCATGAGCGCGACGCCGACGAGCACGTACGAGAACTGCTCGGCCTGCTGCGCGTTCATGATCGAGTCGGGGATGAAGTCGCCGGCCAGCGTGCGGATGAAGAGCCGGACGACGAAGAAGAGCACGGCTCCGAGCACCGGTCCGAACACCGTCGCCGCACCACCGAGGATGAGCGCCGTCCAGATGAAGAACGTCATCGAGCGGCCCATGGCGTCCGGTTGCACCGAACTCGGCAGCACGTAGATGATGCCCGCGATCGCACCGAGCGCCCCACCGAACACGAGCGCCTGCATCTTGTACGAGTAGACGTTCTTGCCGAGCGAGCGGACGGCGTCCTCGTCCTCGCGGATGGCCTTCACCACGCGGCCCCACGGGCTGCGCATGAGCAGGAAGAGCACCAGGGTGAACAGGGCGACCATGGCCCACGCCGCGATGCGGATCCACCAGCCGTTGACGCCGTTGTTCGCGTACGTGAACCACAGGATCGTGGTGGTCCCGTCGGGCAGCGGGCTGAGGGCGGTGAACGGGTCGCGGTAGCTCGACCCGGTGATGCCGTTCGAGCCGCCCGTGGTCGAGGTGAGCAGGCTCGAGCGGCCCACCATGCGG
Organism: Curtobacterium sp. MCSS17_006; assembly: GCF_003234215.1. Classification (NCBI taxonomy): domain Bacteria; kingdom Bacillati; phylum Actinomycetota; class Actinomycetes; order Micrococcales; family Microbacteriaceae; genus Curtobacterium; species Curtobacterium sp. MCSS17_006. The sequence goes on from NZ_QKSO01000010.1 coordinate 67,446, forward strand.
ATGATCTCGGCGCCGGAGATCGTGACGATCGCCAGGTAGTCGCCGCGCAACCGCAGGGTCGGGATGCCGAGGATGATCGCGAACACGATCGCGACGAGCAGGGCGATGAGGACCGCCATCACGAACGGCAGCCCGTTGGTGATCGAGATCGCGAAGCCGTAGGCACCGAGCAGCAGGAACGCTGCCTGGCCCATGTTCACGAGGCCGGTGAGCCCGAAGTGCACGTTCAGGCCGATCGCGGCCAGCGCGAACGCCGCCGTGGTCGGGGCGAGTGCCTCCTGGGTGAGCGAGGACAGCAGGTTGAGGATGTAGTCCATGCGCGTGCTCCCTTAGCCGATCCGCTCGGCGCGGCCGAAGATGCCCTGCGGCCGGAACAGCAGGATGAGGATGAGGATGACGAGGGCGGTGGCGTACTTGAAGTCACCGGGGAGCACCAGGTTCGTGAGCTCCACGACGACGCCGATGATCATCGAGCCGACCAGGGCGCCGTACGCGGTGCCGAGGCCGCCGAGCGTGACCGAGGCGAACATGAGCAGGAGCAGCTGGAGCCCGGTCTGCCAGTTCACGCCGTTCAGGACGAGTCCGAGCATCACACCGGAGAGCCCCGCGAGGCCGGCGGCGAGCGTCCACACGAAGCGGATCACCCGGTCGACGTCGATGCCGGAAGCCGCGGCGAGCGCCGGGTTGTCGGACACGGCCCGGGTCGCCCGGCCGAAGCGGGTCTTCGCCAGGAAGAGCCCGGTCGCGATCAGGACCACGAGCGCGATCCCCATGGCGACGTACGACTGCACCGTCAGGGTGACGCCGGCGAACCGCACGGTCTCCGGGTTGCCCTGCTGGATGCGGACCGTCGAGGCGCCGAAGAAGTACTGGAACGCGTACTGGGCGGCGATCGACAGACCGATCGTCACGATCATGAGCTGTGTGAGGCTGATGCGCCGTCGCCGGAGTGGGCGCCAGATCGCGGCGTCCTGCAGGTACCCGGTCGCGGCGCACAACAGCGTGACGACGATGCCGGTGACCCATATGTTCCAGCCGAGCTGGTTGGCGAACACGTACGCCAGCAGACCGCCGAGGGTGACCTGCTCACCGTGCGAGAAGCTCGACAGCCCTGTCGTGCCGTAGATGAGCGAGAGCCCGATCGACGCCAGGGCGATGAGCAGCCCGAGCCGGAGCCCGGAGGCGAACTGCTGCCAGGCCCGCTGGATGCTCACACCCGACGAGTCCGTCGAGGTCGTGGCGCCCTTCTGGTCGGACAGCTGGAAGATCTGCCCGACGTTGGCGTTCAGGGTGGCCTGCACCTTGCGCTCGGCGTCGGCGGCGTTCGTCAGGTACTGACCCTTCGGCAGGGTGCCCTGGTCGACGCTCACGGTGTACTCGCCGGCCGTGTCGACGCTGACGGACCAGCGGCCGTCGTCGTTGGTCGTGGCCGTCTGGTCGAAGCCGCTCGGGCCGGTCACGTCGACGTCGACGCCCTCGGCCGGTTCACGCTCGGAGTCGGTGATCGTGCCCTGGATGCACCCGTTGTCGGGGCTGACGGTGCACGCCTGGCTGGTGGCCGGTGCCGAGGTGGCACTGAAGGCCGGCAGGGTGACCGCCCAGTCGATCAGGAAGGTCGCCAGGAACGCGGCGACGAGCACGGCCGCCAGGACCGGTCGTCGTCGTGCGTGGCGGAGGCGGAACAGGCGCGGCTGCGCCCGTCCCGGAGGAGTGATGGATCCCACGGAAGAGCCTCTCGTTCGGATGACGAGGAACCTATGGGGATTTTGTGACACCCGTGTTTCCAACACGTTCCCTGTGTGATTCGTACCCGAACTGTGACGTTGTGGAGGAACGCTGCGAGGCGGGCGCGATCCGTGCCTCCAGGCGGAATGCGGCGACAGCCGCTCGCGTTACCATGTCCTATCCGGAACCCGTCGTCGTGTTCCCGGTGTCTCGACACTTCACTCGCCCACGAAGGGGACCCATGGACCAGCCGGATCCGTTCGGATTCATCGGACTCACGTACGACGACGTCATGCTGCTGCCCGGGCACACCGACGTCATCCCGAGCGAGGCGTCCACGGCGTCCCGGCTCACCAAGCGGATCTCCGTCAACGTCCCGCTGCTCTCCGCCGCGATGGACACCGTCACCGAAGCCCGCATGGCCATCGCCATGGCGCGCCAGGGCGGCATCGGGATCCTGCACCGCAACCTGTCCATCGAGGACCAGGCTGCCTACGTCGACAAGGTCAAGCGCTCCGAGTCGGGCATGATCACCAACCCGGTGACCACCACCCCGGACGCCACCGTGGCCGAGGTCGACGCGCTCTGCGGCCAGTTCCGTGTCTCCGGCCTGCCGGTCGTCGAGCAGGACGGCACCCTCGTCGGCATCATCACGAACCGCGACATGCGCTTCGTGGCCACGTTCGAGCAGGCCACCACGTACGTGCGCGACGTGATGACGAAGGCCCCGCTGATCACCGCGATGGAGGGCATCGACCCCGAAGAGGCGATCGCCATCTTCGCGCAGCACAAGATCGAGAAGCTGCCGCTGGTCGACGCCGACGGCAAGCTCCGCGGCCTCATCACCGTCAAGGACTTCGACAAGAGCGAGCAGTACCCGGACGCCACGAAGGACGACGAGGGCCGACTCCGCGTCGGTGCCGCGATCGGGTTCTTCGGCGATGCCTGGCAGCGTGCCGAGGCCCTGCGTGACGCCGGCGTCGACGTGCTCGTCGTCGACACGGCCAACGGCGAGAGCGAAGGCGTGCTCGACATGGTCCGCCGTCTCAAGGCCGACCCGACGTTCGACGCGATCGACGTCATCGGCGGCAACGTCGCCACCCGCGCGGGCGCCCAGGCGCTCATCGACGCCGGTGTGGACGCCGTCAAGGTCGGCGTCGGCCCGGGCTCCATCTGCACCACGCGCGTCGTCGCCGGTGTGGGTGTGCCGCAGGTGACCGCCGTGTACGAGGCCTCCCTCGCCGCACGCGAAGCCGGTGTCCCGATCATCGCCGACGGCGGTCTGCAGTACTCGGGCGACATCGCGAAGGCCCTGGTTGCCGGCGCCGACACCGTCATGCTCGGCTCGCTGCTGGCCGGCACCGACGAGTCCCCCGGTGACCTGGTGTTCGTGGGTGGCAAGCAGTTCAAGGCTTACCGCGGCATGGGGTCCCTCGGGGCCCTGCAGACCCGTGGCAAGAAGACCTCGTACTCGAAGGACCGCTACTTCCAGGCGGACGTGCCGAACGACGACAAGCTCATCCCCGAGGGCATCGAGGGCCAGGTGCCCTACCGCGGCTCGGTCGGCAACGTCGTCTACCAGCTCACCGGTGGGCTGCGGCAGTCGATGTTCTACGTCGGCGGTCGCACGATCCCCGAGCTGAAGGCCCGTGGCAAGTTCGTCCGCATCACGGCGGCGGGGCTCAAGGAGTCCCACCCGCACGACGTCCAGATGGTCGTCGAGGCGCCGAACTACCGCAGCTAGCAGCACTCGACCAGACGCCCCCGCTCCGGACGGAGCGGGGGCGTCTGGCGTTCGTGAGCGGACGCGTCAGGCCGAACGCCAGTCGTTCGACGTGATGTGCGAGCCGCCGTGCGGGCCCATCTGCAGCATCCCGCCGTCCACCGGTAGGGAGACCCCGGTGATGTAGGACGACGCACGCGAGGCCAGGAACGCCACGGCTGCCGCGATCTCCCACGCGTTGCCCGGACGGCCGAGCGGCACGCCGGGGCGGTCGATGGTGTGCGGGTCCTCGTCCTCGGCGCCGGTCATCCGGGTGGCGATCTCGCCGGGGGCGACGGCGTTCACGGTGATGCCGTGTTCGGCGAGCTCGATCGCCATGGTCTTCAGCAGGCCGCCGAGCCCGTGCTTCGCGGCGTCGTAGGCACTCGAGCCGTAGCGGGGCTGGTGCTCGTGCACGCTCGTGATGCCGATGATCCGGCCGCCGGTGCCCGCCTGCACCATGTGCTTCGCGGCGGCCTGCATCGTGACGAAGGCCCCGTCGAGGTCGGTCGACACCGTGTGGCGCCACTGGTCGAGAGTCATCTCGAGGAACGGGGCGTTGTCGCCGGTGCCGGCGTCGGCCACGAAGACGTCGACGCCACCCAGCTGCGAGACGAGGCGGTCGACGACGGCGGCCGCCCCGGCGAGGTCGGAGACGTCGATCTGCTCGACGAAGGCACGACGGCCGGTCTTCCGGACCTCCTCCGCGGTCTCCTCGGCACGGTCGGGTTCGGACAGGTAGGTGATGCCGATGTCCATGCCGGCTTCGGCGAGCGCGACGGCGGTCGCACGGCCGATCCCGGATTCGGAGCCGGTGACGATGGCTGTGGTGGGCTGGAAGTCGCTCATGCGGCGGACCGTACGCCGGGCCTCCCGGGCGCCCTGCCGGACCATCCGCCTGGCGCAGGACGGGTCGCCACGCCCGCACCGTCGCTCCTGCGACGATCCCTGTCCCTGCGCACAGGAACGTCACGGCTCGGTAACGAAACACCTTTGCGTACCGCCCCGTCACACGGGCGAAACACATGGACCCTACGTTTCTCGACATCCAGTGGAGGCGTCGCATTCACCCGAAGCGGCACAGCCTCCGCGCAGAGAAAGGGCTCCACGGATGATCAGAACCACCCGTGCCACCGCGGCACTGGCGTTGGCGGGCGCAGCAGCCGTCCTCCTCGCCGCGTGTTCCACCACCGGCAGTGCTTCCCCCTCGAGCTCGGCGTCGAGCGATGCGAAGAAGGATCCCGCCGCCAGCTGCAAGGCCCCGGACACCCCCGGTACGGACGCGCTGAAGATCGGCACGATCCTGCCCCTGACCGGTTCGCTGGCCTACCTCAACCCGCCGGCGGAGTCCGGTGTCGGCCTGGCCGTCAAGGACATCAACGCCGCGGGCGGCGTCCTCGACAAGGACGTCACGATCGACCCGGCGACCGACTCCGGCGACAGCAACGACATGACCGTGTCGAGCTCCGCCGCGACGAAACTCGTCAACGCGAAGGTGCCGGTCGCGATCGGCGCCGAGTCCTCGTCCGTGACGCTGAACGTCATCGACCAGCTGACGAGCAACTGCATCGTCGAGATCTCGCCCGCGAACACCGCGACCGACCTCTCCGGCTACTCGTCCTACTACTACCGGACCGCACCGCCGGACTCGGTGCAGGGTTCCGCGCTCGGTCAGCTCGTGACCGGTGACGGCAACGCGAAGGTCGCCTTCCTGGTCTTCAACGACACGTACGGCACCGGCCTCCGCAACTCGGTGCAGGCTGCGGTCGAGGCGTCGGGTGGCCAGGTCGTCTACGGCGGCAAGGGTGAGGGCCAGGAGTTCCCGCCCGGCCAGACCACGTTCTCGTCCGAGGTGACCGCGGCCCTGGCCGCGAAGCCCGACGCGATCGTCGTCCTCGCCTTCGACGAGACGAAGTCGATCATCCCGGAGCTCGTGTCGCAGGGCAACGAGGCGAAGATCTACATGTCCGACGGCAACACGGCGGACTACTCGAAGGACTTCGACAAGGGCACCCTGACCGGTGCCCAGGGCACCATCCCCGGTGCCTCGCCGAAGGACGACTTCAAGAAGCAGCTCGCTGCGTTCTACAAGGACTCGTCGGGCAAGACGCTCGCCGACTACTCGTACGCGGCGGAGTCCTACGACGCCACCGTCCTCGCCGCCCTGGCCGCGGTGAAGGGCAAGGGCACCGACTCCGGCACCATCCAGGCCAACATGGCTGCGGTGTCGGGTGCTGACGGCGGCACCGAGTGCGCCACGTTCAAGGAGTGCAAGACGCTCCTGGACGACGGCAAGGACATCCACTACACCGGCCCGTCCGGCATCGGTCCGTTCGACGAGAACAACGACCCGTCGGCCGCCTACATCGGCATCTACAAGTTCGACGGCGACAACAAGCCCGTCTACCAGAGCGCCATCCAGGGTGCGGTGAAGAAGTAGGGCGCAGCCCAGCACCGCTCGCGAAAGCGACAGGCCCCCACGGAACTTCCGTGGGGGCCTGTCGCTTTCGCGTCGGCCTGGAGGCCCGTGGTGCGGCCGTCAGACCGGCTCGGCCTGGGTGGGTGCGAGCGCCCGGCGACGGGACGCCCGCGCGGCGGCGAACGAATCCGCCGTCAGCACCACGAGCGCGAGCCACACGATGCCGAAGCCGAACCAGCGTCCGGCCGACATCTCCTCGTGCTGCACGAGCACCCCGACGAGCAGCTGCATCACGGGCGCCAGGTACTGGGTCAGCCCGAGCGTCGACAGGCTCACCCGGCGTGCCGACGACGCGAAGAGCAGCAGCGGCACCGCGGTCGCCGGCCCGGTCAGCACCGTGATCACCGCGTGCCCCCAGCCCTCGCTCGTGAACGTCACGCCGCCACCGAGCCCGGTCACGCCGAGCAGCACCAGCGCCACGACCGCGATCGGCAGCAGCCACACGGTCTCGATCGTCAGGCCGCTCAGGGCATCCACGGTGCCGCCGACCCGCTTCTTCACCAGGCCGTACAGTCCGAACGAGAACGCCAGGGCCAGCGAGATCCACGGCATCTGCCCGTAGCCGATCGCGATGACGACGACCGCCACGACGCTCAGCCCGACGGCCGCCCACTGCGCCGGACGCAGGCGTTCGCGCAGGACCACGACGCCGAGCGCGATGGTGACGAGCGGGTTGATGAAGTAGCCGAGCGCGGCCTCGACGGTGTGGCCGGTGGTCGTCGCGAGGACGTAGACGGTCCAGTTGACCAGGATCAGGACGGCGGCGAGCCCCATGACGAGCATCACGCGGCGCTGGGCCATCAGGGTCCGGGTGCGGAGCCACGACCGGGTCACCGCGATCGCCACCGCGCAGAACACCAGGCCGAAGACGATCCGCCACGACACGATCTCGAACGCCGCCGCGGGGGCCATGGCCGCGAAGAGCAGGGGCATCAGTCCCCAGAGCCCGTACGCCACGATGGCCTGCACCACGCCGACGGATGCCTCGCTGCGGACGGGTCGCGCCGGACTCGGTTCACTCACGGAACCATCCTAGGAACGACCGCCGACGCGTGGGACGCGCACCGGGCCTCCAGGCGGGGTGCGCGGGCTGATCAGGACCGGCGCACCCGGGTGACCGGCCCCGGACGCACGAACGCCCCGTCGGCCCGAAGGCCGGACGGGGCGTCCGCGGTGAGTACTCGACTCAGTGAACGATGACCGCGAGGACATCGCGGGCCGACAGGACCAGCAGGTCCTCGCCCGAGTACTTGACCTCGGTTCCGCCGTACTTGGAGTAGATGACCTTGTCACCCACGGCGACGTCGAGCGGGACGCGGTTGCCGTTGTCGTCGATGCGACCCGGACCCACGGCGACGACCTCGCCCTCCTGGGGCTTCTCCTTCGCGGTGTCGGGGATGACCAGACCGGAAGCGGTGGTCTGCTCCGCCTCGACCTGGCGGATGACGATGCGATCCTCGAGCGGCTTGATGCTGACGGCCACGGTGACCTCTTCTTTCTCGGTACGGACTCGGTACAGATGAAAACCGGGTTGGCACTTCGCACAGGAGAGTGCCAACGCCAACTCTAGGGGGCCTCTGGCACTCGGTCAATCCGAGTGCCAGCACATCCGGAGAACACGCAGCACCTGCGAGGATCGACGCATGGACGCCGCCGAACTCACCGCACTGCTGACCTCCGACGGGATGGCCCTGCTCGACCGTACCCCGGGTGTCTCCGACGGTGGCGAGATCGTCCGCGTGGTGTCCCGGCTGCGCGCCGAGGGACACGATCCCCGGCTGGTCGCCGCGGTGCTGACCCAGGCGAAACTGCGGCTGAAGGCCCGCGGCAAGTTCGGCGACTTCGCCTCCCGCATGCTCTTCACCGAGGCCGGGCTCGAGCAGGCCACCCGGCTGCAGGTCGCGGCCCAGCACGCCGGACGCTTCGCCGCGGCCGGCCTGACCCGGGTCGCCGACCTCGGCTGCGGCATCGGCGGGGACGCCATGGCGATGGCGGCGCTCGACCTCGACGTCACCGCGGTCGACCGCGACGAGGTGACGGCGGCCGTCGCGACCCACAACCTGGCGGTCTGGCCGAACGCACGGGTGGAACTCGGTGATGCCGCGTCCTTCGACCTGTCCTCGGTGGACGGCGTGTGGATGGACCCCGCACGCCGCACCTCCGGCCACTCGGACACCCGCCGGCTTGCCGACCCCAACGACTGGTCGCCCTCGCTCGACACCGTGTTCGCCGCGGCGACGACGACGCCGACCGGTGTCAAGCTCGGACCGGGCATCGACCGCGACCTGATCCCGGACACCGCCGAGGCGCAGTGGACCTCCGTCGACCGCGAGGTCGTCGAGCTCGCCCTGTGGTTCGGACCCCTCGCCCGCCCCGGGATCCGCCGCGCTGCGACCGTCATCGGCGCGCACGGCATCGCCGAGATGACCGGAGCGGCCGACGCCGACGATGCCGAGGTCGGACCGCTCGGTGCCTACCTGTACGAGCCCGACGGCGCCGTGATCCGCGCACGGCTGATCGGCGACCTGGCACGAGGCCTCGACGGGCACATGCTGTCCGAGGGCATCGCCTACGTCACGGCCGACCGCGCCGTCACGACCCCCTTCGCGCAGGGTTTCCGGGTGCTCGACACGATGCCGCTCGACGTCAAGCGACTGGCAGCACGGCTCGCCGCCGACGGCATCGGCACCGTCGAGATCAAGAAGCGCGGCGTCGACGTCGACCCGGCGCAGTTCCGCAAGCGGCTGCGGTTGCGCGGTTCGGGTCGCGTCACGCTCGTGCTCACCCGCCTGGAGGGACGCCACACGGCGATCCTGTGCGAGCGGCTCACCGACACGGTCGGCTGACGGCCGGGGGCCGCGTGCGGTGCTGCGAGCGCGTCGGCGTCGGCGTCAGCGTCAGTTGACGAAGGCGCCGGAGTTCGAGCTGTAGTCGGAGTAGTCGGAGTAGTCCGACGCGTTCGCGATCGAGATCCACACCAGGGCGACGATCAGGATGAACAGGCCCGTCAGGATCCAGCCACCGATGATGCCGGCGAGCGCCAGGCCGCGGCCACCCTCGCCGGTCTGCTTGATCCTGCCGAGGGCGATGTGGCCCATGATCGCGCCGGCCGGGCTCGTCAGGATGATGATCGGCCAGATGATGATGCCGCCGAACGCGAAGACGATCGACAGGATCGACAGGACGTTCGTCTTCGGGCGCTGCGCGTAGGGCTGGTACGTGTACGGGTTCGACGCGTAGGGCTGCTGCTGCGGCTGCGCGTACGGGTTCTGCTGCTGGCCGTACGGGTTCTGTGGGGCGCCGTACGCGTTCTGCTGCTGCTGCGGAGCCGCGTACGGGTTCTGCTGCTGCGGGGCCGCGTACGGGTTCGACGAGGCCTGCGGTGCCGCGTAGGGGTTCTGCTGCTGGCTGTACGGGTTCGACTGCTGCTGCGGCTGACCGTACGGGTTCTGCGGCTGCTGCGGAGCGCCGTACGGGTTCTGCTGCGGCGGGGCCGCGTACGGGTCCTGCTGCTGGCCGTACGGGTTCTGGGGCGCCTCCGGCGCCGACGGCGCCTGCGGTGCGTCAGGAGCCTGCGGGGCATCCGGGGCGGGCGTGCCGTCGGGCTGTCCGTTCGCCGGGCCGTTCGGCGTCTCGCCCGGCTTCGGCCACTCGTTCTGATCGGACACCGTCCACCCCTCTCGGGCGTCCGGTCTCTCCGACGCCCGTGTGAATCCTCCCACAGGCTCCCGAAGAAGGACCGGGGCCGAACTGGTCAGACCTGGACGGTCGTCACCGGCAGGGTCGAGTCCGCCGCGATGCCGAGGTCGCTCGGCGCGTGCCCCTCGGCCACGAGTCGGGCGCCGACGGCGGCGATCATCGCGCCGTTGTCCGTGCACAGGTCGAACGGCGGGATCCGGAGCCGCACGCCAGCGGCCGCGCAGCGCTCCTCAGCGACCTGTCGCAGTCGGGCGTTCGCGACGACCCCGCCACCGAGCAGCAGCCGGTCGACACCGGTGTCGCGGCACGCGTTCAGGGCCTTGGTCAGCAGGACGTCGACGACGGCCTCGCGGAAGCTCGCGGCGACGTCGGCCACCGGCACCTCGCGGCCCTCGTCACGGCAGCGCTCGACCCACCGTGCGACGGCGGTCTTGAGCCCCGAGAACGAGAAGTCGTACCGGTGCGCGGCCATGTCCTTCGGCAGCGTCAGTCCCCGGGGGAACCGGATCGCCGTCGGGTCGCCCTCGGCCGCCGCACGGTCGATCTGCGGGCCGCCGGGGTAGGGCAGTCCGAGCAGCCGCGCGACCTTGTCGAACGCCTCGCCCGCCGCGTCGTCGATCGTCTCGCCGAGCAGTTCGACGTCGCCGACCAGGTCCCGCACCAGCAGCAGCGACGTGTGGCCACCGGACACCAGCAGCGCGATCGTCGGCAGCTCGATCTCGCTGCCGTCCTCGCGCAGCACGTCGGCGCCGACGTGCCCGACCAGGTGGTTCACGCCGTACAGGGGCTTGCCGGTGGCCACGGCGAGCGCCTTCGCAGCGCCCACCCCGACCATGAGCGCCCCCGCCAGGCCCGGCCCGGCGGTCACCGCGACGGCGTCGAGTTCGTCGAGGGTGACGCCGGCACGCTCGAGCGCCTCGTGCAGCGTCGGGGTCATCGCCTCCAGGTGCGCCCGCGCGGCGACCTCGGGCACGACCCCGCCGTAGCGCGCGTGCTCGTCCATGCTCGAGGCGATCACGTTCGCCAGCAGGGTGCTCCCCCGCACGATGCCGACGCCGGTCTCGTCGCAGCTCGTCTCGATGCCGAGCACCAGTGGTTCAGTCGCGCGCACCGAGGGCCTCCTGTCCGATGGGTCCGACGACGGACGACCGCTCGGCGTCCGGGCCGGGCAGTTCCGCCCGCATCACCCACGCGTCGACGCCGTCCGGCTGGTAGTAGCGCGGCCGGGTCGCGATGTGCTCGAACCCGAACGCCGTGTACATCGCCTGCGCCACGGGGTTGTCCGCGCGCACCTCGAGGAACACCTCGCGCACACCGCGGCGCCGGGCCTCGTCGAGCAGTTCCGTGAACAGGACCCGCCCGAGGCCCTTGCCGCGCTGGTCCGCGGCGACGGCGATGGTCTGCACGTCGGCCACCGGGTTGCCCGCGAGCGACGAGAGGCCGGCGTACCCGACGACCAGCGGCGCGGACGTGTCGTCGGCCGTCTCGATCACGACGTAGTACCCGTGCGGTGAGTACAGCTCACCGGACATCTGCGACGCCGACCAGGCGTCCGTCGGGAACGAGACGTGCTCGAGCCACATGATGTCGTCGAGGTCCTGCGGGTGTGCTCGCCGCAGGCGGAGCCCGTCCGGCAGGGTCACTGCTTCACCCGCTTGGGCGCACCCGGCACCGTGACGTCGGGGTCGCGCAGGTACAGGGGCGTGTCCTGGTCGAACGCCGCACCGGACGCGAGCCGGTCCGCGGCGAGCGAGCCGAGCCTCCAGGCCGGGATGGACGCGACCGTCACGCGGTCCCAGCCCACCGCTTCGGGCCGGGAGGCGCGGATCGCGTCGTCGAGATCGGCGGGCCTGGCGAGTCCGGGGCCGGCCACGCGGACGCCGTCGGCATCGTAGGCGCTCCAGTAGACCTCGCGGCGGCGTGCGTCCGTGAGGACGACGAACGGTCCGGCGATGCCCGAGTCGCGCTGGTCGAGGGCCACCGCGTCGTGGCTGACGAGGGGCAGGACGGGGACGCCGCGAGCGGCAGCGAAGGTGCGGGCGGCGGCGATTCCGACGCGCAGGCCGGTGAAGGGGCCCGGGCCCATGCCGGCGACGACGCCGGTGACGTCGGCTCCGGTGATGCCGGCCTCGGCGAGGGTCTCGGCGAGGAACGGGCCGATCACCTCGGCGTGCCGGCGGCTGTCCTCGGTGTCGCGGGTCGCGAGGGCCTGGCCGGTGGCCGGGTCGACGACGGCGACGGAGGTCCCGGCGGAGGTGTCGATGGCGAGCAGCACCCGTCCATCGTAGGCGGGGCGGGGCAAGGCGTCAGTCCTCGTCGAGACTGCCAGCGACCGCGTTCCAGATCTCGTCGGCACGCCAGCGCTCGCGGCCGCCTCTGCCCGCTCGCCCGAGCGACCGGAGCCAGCCGTACTCCTCGGCTCGACGGAGCAACGCGGATGCCGTCGGCTGTGACACGCCGAGCGCCCTCCGGACCGACGCCACCGTGAGGACGGGGTTCTTGAAGATCACGTCGACGAGCCCGGGGAGCGCCGAACGCTCCGTCCGCGCAGCGAGGCGGTATCGCTCGCGGATCTCCACGAGCTTCCGGATCCGCTCGGCGCTGTCATTCGCTCGGACGGTCACCGCCTCGGCGAAGAACTGGATCCACTCGTTGACCTCTCCGCGCTCCCGAACGGCCTGCAACCGCTCGTAGTACTCGGTTCGGTGTTGTTCGAAGTACCCCGAGATGTGCAAGATCGGCGCGGGCAGGATGCCGTCTGCGATCAGCGAGAACCCGATCAGGAGGCGCCCGATCCGACCATTGCCGTCGAGGAACGGGTGGATCGTCTCGAACTGGTAGTGCATCAGAGCGCACTTCACCGTGACCGACATCGACTCCAGTGGTGCGTTGACGAAACGCTCCCAGTCGTCAAGGGTCTCGGGAAGGTGGTCCTGGTGCGGCGGGATGAACCGGGCAGTCTCCGGTCGAGCGTTCGGAGATCCGATCCACACTGGTGAGCGACGAAGCTCACCGGGCGACTTCTCGTCTCCGCGGACCTCCCGCATCAGGGTCTCGTGGAGCGAACAGATGAACCGTTGGGTGATGGGGAGATCTGCGAGGAGCGCCACTCCCTCGCGGGCGGCCCGGAGGTAGTTGTCCACCTCGCGGAGATCCTCGTCGAGGATCTCGTCGTCGTTCTCGACGCTGAGCACATCGCTCAGCGACGCCTGGGTTCCCTCGATGCGCGAACTCGCCAGCGCCTCCTGCGCCATGGACGGGCCGAGCAGGAGTTCTGGTTCCTGGATGAGCTGCCCGAGCCCGGCGAGCCGACCGATCGCGATGTCCGCGCGGGACACCGCGGCGTTGGTCATCGGCTCGAGGACAAGTTCACGTGGTAACGGCGCGGGCAAGAAGTAGGCGTGCGGCCACTCGGACAACGGACGCGTGGCGAGTGCGCCGAAGCGTTCTGATCGGAAGTCTTCTCGGCGCATCTCCTCATCATAAGCAAAGTGCCCTCTGCCCTATAACTTCAGATCGAACTTCCAAGCACCTGCACGTCGGGACGCGGGGACGTTCGATCCGTCATGCAAGTCAGGGGGCCGCGGCTAGTCGAAACGGACCGTGCTGGTGGGCGACGTCGCGCCCGTACCCGTCGCGGCCTCGTCCGCTGCTCCTCGAAGGTGCCGCAGCCGGGACCGCACACCGCCGTCCTGGCGACGCAGGACGATCGCAACGTCCGCCACGGACATCCCCGCGGCCGTCATTGCCTCGAGCCCGGTGTCCTCTTGCTGCGTCCACGGCGCGTAGGCGGCGGGCCGGTCGAGCCGAGCAGCGTCGACCTGCGGGTTGCCGGTCGGTGCAGCCCGGACCACCAGCGGGGACGACGGGTCGTCCGCTCCGGACGTCGTGGCGACGGCCGGCACCGGCGCCGACGCTGACCGCGGGCCGGTCGCCCGGACGTCCAGGCAGACGACGGCGGTCACCGGATGGCGTGCCACGACCGCTCCTGCGGGCGACCGGAACACCAACTCGGTGTCGTCACGGTCCACCGTGCCGACCTCCACGTCGCTGAAGCCGCCGGTGTCGAGGACGATGCGCATGGTTCCCCCGTTCGCGCTGACCAGATCTGCTGCGAGGCTACCGGTCGCCGGCCGGGGCACGGTCGACGACCGCCCGACGGACACCCTCCACCGCCGCGGCGACCGCGCGCTCGCGGGCCTCGGCGTCCTCGGTCTCGGAGTCGTGCACGAACACGGTGGCGCCCCGCCGGGCACCGCAGAAGTCGACAATGCCGTGCTCGACCTGCGTCCGGAGCCCCTCGGCGTACCCGTGCCGTTCGTACACGCCGGCGTCGTCGCCCGCGATCGGCACCAGGTGGACAGTGAGCCGTTCGAGCGCCCGACGGATGCCGCCGTCCGGATCGACGTCGAACGCCCAGCCGTTCACGAACACGCGGTCGATCCACCCCTTGAGCACCGCGGGCACGGACCACCACCAGACCGGGAACACGAGGACGAGGTCGGTGGCGCGGTCGATGCGCTGCTGCTCGGCGACGACGTCGGCCAGCGCGTCCGTGCCGGTCCGGTAGGTCTGCCGGTCGGCGAGGGTGAAGCGCGGGTCGAACCCCTCGGCCGCCAGGTCGGCGGTCTCGACCGTCCCCGCGGGCAGGGCGTCCCGCAGGCGAGCCGCGAGGTGGTGGGTGAGGGAGTCGGGGTCCGGGTGGGCGGTCACGATGAGCGTCGGCACACCGCATCCTCCCGGAGCCGGCTGGGTGGTACCGGGACACCCGCTGTCGCCCGGCCGCGCCGGCTCACACCGCGGTCAGGTCGAGGGACCAGGCGACCTCGCGCGCGAGCTGCCCGGTCCGCCGGAACGACCGGACCTGGTGGGTGGCGGCCAGGGCGGCCGCCAGGTCGTCGCGGTCGGCGAGGGTGAACCCGAGCGACTGCCAGAACGGACCGGAGCGCCGCGAGAACAGCCACGCCCGTCGCGCGCCCGTGACCGCGGCGTGGTCGACGGCGAAGCGCGCGAGCCGGGTGCCGTGGCCGAGCCCCCGGAGCTGCGGCGCGACCGCCACGCTGCGGACGAGCACGTGGACGCCGTCGGCGCTCGTCTCGTACCCGGTGCTGCCGACCACGCGGCCGTCCTCGGCACGGTCGACCCACAGCCGGACGGTCGGCTCGAGACCGGCACGGTCGTGGCCAGCACGGTCGAGCCCGGCGACGGTCAGGTCGGCACCGACGAGGAAGGTGCGGAGGTCGTCGACCGCACCGGTGTCCACGCGCTGCAGGGTCAGAGGTCGACGCCCGTCCAGCGCGGCCCCGTCGCGGTGACGACGACCCGGCGCGGCTCGTCGGGCACGTCGTCCGGATCGAGGTCGTCGTCGACACCGTGGTCGGCCGCGTCGGCGCCGGTGGCCCGGGTGATCTCGACGTCGAGCACGCTGTCGCTGATGCCGTCGACCATGCCGCGCCCCCACTCGACGACGACGATGGCGGCGTCCCAGTCGAGGTCGAGGTCGTCCAGCTCGACCGGGTCGGACAGACGGTAGGCGTCGACGTGCACCAGGTCGGGGCCGGCGGTCGTCGGGTGCGTCCGGGCGAGGACGAAGGTCGGGCTGGACACCTGGCCGCGCGCACCGAGTGCGGCGCCGAGCCCGCGCGTCAGGGTCGTCTTGCCGGCACCGAGCGGCCCGGTCAGCACGACGAGGTCCCCCGCGCGCAGCACGGCGGCCAGCCGGGCGCCGAGCTCCCCCATCGCGTCGGTGCCGTCGACGGTGGTGTCGAGCAGGACGCGCGCCGACTCGGTCACGGCCGCTCGCCCCGCAGGTACTCCCCGACCCGTCCCTCGATGTCGTGGCCCTCGTAGAACCGGGGCACACGACTGCCGATGCGGCAGACGATCTCTTCACCGATGGTCTCGAGCGCTGCGCCCCACTCGAGCACGGTCATCTCGTCGTGCTCGCCGGTGCCGAACAGCACGACGGTGTCGCCGGTCTGCACGTCGTCCTCGCCGACGTCCACCAGGAACTGGTCCATCGCGACGCGGCCGGCGATCGGGTAGCGCTTGCCGCGGATCGCGACCTCGATGCGGCCCTGCGCCAGACGCGGGACCCCGTCGGCGTACCCGACGGGCACGAGCGCCAGGGTCGTCTCGGTCGCCGTGCGGTACGTGTAGTCGTAGGAGACGCCCGTGTCGACGGGGACGCGCTTCGTCTTCGCGACCGACGCGGTCAGGGTCATCACCGGCTCGAGTCCGAGGTCGGCCGCCGAGACCCCGTCGGCTCCGGGGATGCCGAACAGGTTCGCGCCCATCCGGACCATGTCCTTGCGGAACTCCTTGCGCTCCAGCCCCGCGAGCGACGCGGCGACGTGCTCCATCGGGACGTCGAGCCCCAGGTCCTCGGCGATCTCGATCGCGGCGTCGAACACGGCGACCGCGGCGCTGTCCTCGTGGTCGGACGCCTCGGCCAGGTGCGTGTACGCGGCGACGACCTCGATGCGGCCGCTCCGCTGGGCGTCCCGGGCGAGCTCGACGAGCGCCGGCCAGTCCGCCGGGGTCGCGCCGTCGCGGTGCAGGCCGGAGTCGACGCCGAGGTGCACCCGGGCCGGTCGCTGGTCGACGGCGTCGATGATGCGCTGCAGCTCGGCGACGTTCGAGACGCCGAGGTCGACGGCCGAGTCGATGGCGTCACGGAAGTCCAGGTCGGAGTCGTGCTGCCAGGTGAACAGGTGGACGTCCTCGCCGACGCCGATCGAGCGCAGGCGCAGGGCCGCGGGCACCGTCAGCACACCGATCCAGCGGATGCCGGCGTCGACGGCGGCGAGCGCGATCGGCTCGAGGCCGTGCCCGTAGGCGTCGGCCTTCATGATCGCCATGACGGCGACCGGGTCCATCCACTCGCGGACACGGTCGAGGTTGGCCCGGTAGGCGTCGAGGTCGATGCGCGCCTGACGCAGCGGTGCGGAGCTCACGTCGTCCTCCGTTCCACGCTGCGGCCGATCCGGGCGACCACCTCGTAGTTGATCGTGCCGATGGCGTCGGCCCAGTCCTCGACGGCGGGGTCGCCGTTCGCGGGGTCGCCCCACAGCACCGCCTCGTCACCGACCTGGACGTCGGCATCGCCGATGTCGACGTGCATGGCGTTCATCGCGACACGTCCGACCACCGGGAACGTCCGGTCGCCGATCCGCACCGAGACCCGGTTGCCGAAGTCGCGGTCGAAGCCGTCGGCGTAGCCGAGGCCGATCACGGCGAGACGGGTGTCCGTCTCGGCGCGCCACGTGTAGCCGTAGGAGACGCCGTCGCCCGCGGCGACCGGCACGGTGCGGAGCACGGCGGCGGTGACCCGCATCGCCGGGCGCAGCCCCAGGTCGGCCGAGGTGCGACCGTCGAAGGGGCTCAGCCCGTACAGGGCGAGCCCGACGCGGGACAGGTCGTGGCGGGTCTCCGGCACGGCGATGCTCGCGGCACTCGCGGCGAGGTGCACCACGTCCGGCACGATGCCGTTCGCGGCGAGGCCGTCCAGCGCCCGCTGCAGTGCGGCGTCCTGGTCGAGGTCGTCGGTGCGCGACGCGTTCGACAGGTGGGACATGAGCCCCTCGACCCGGGTGCGGTTGCCGCCGCGGGCCAGGGCGCCGGCGGTCGCGAAGAGCTCGGCCCACTCGGACTCGACCGCACCGTTGCGGCTCAGGCCGGTGTCGACGCACAGGTGCACGGCGCGGACGTCGGAGTCGGCTGCTGCGGAGAGCTGCTCGACGCTCGACACCGCGGGGGTGACGTCGAACTGCGCGGCGCGACGGAAGTCCTCGTCGGGGGCGTGCAGCCACGCGAGGATCCGGACCCCCTCGTCGATGCCGCCCTGACGCAGCGCGACGGCCTCGTCGATGTCGGCGACCCCGAGCCACTCGGCACCGGCGTCCACGAAGGCCTGCGCGGCGTCGAGGGCGCCGTGGCCGTAGGCGTTCGCCTTGACCACCGCGATGACCCCGGCCGGGGCGACCCGGTCGGCGATGGTCGCGTAGTTCTCGATCAGGGCTCCGCGATCGACCGTGATGCCGGTGAACGCACTCACCGGAGAGTTCCTTCCAGGACCACGTCTGTTCCTTCCAGGACCACGAACGCGGTCGCGATCCCTCCATCATGCGAGAGCGACAGGTGCACGCTCGTCACGCCACGCGCGTCCGCCACCTGCCGGGCGCCCTGGTGCAGGGTGAGCGACGGGTTCCGCTGGTCATCGGACACGACCTCGAGGTCCTGCCAGCTGAGCCCGGCACTCGACCCGAAGGCCTTGATCAGGGCTTCCTTGGCAGCGAACCGTGCGGCGAGGGACGCGATCGGCCGGGGTTCGCCGTCACGGACCTGCTCGGACGGCGTGAACAGCCGCGTCCGCATCGCCGGTGTGCGCTCCAGCACCCGTTCGAACCGCTCCAGGTCGACCACGTCGACCCCGATCCCGATGATCACCGTCGCGACTACTCGACGGTGACCGACTTCGCGAGGTTGCGTGGCTGGTCGACGTCCAGGCCCTTGGCCGCAGCGAGCTCCATGCCGAACATGTGCAGCGGTGCCACGGCGAGCAGCGGCTCGAACAGCGGGGTCGCCAGCGGGATCCGCAGGACCTCGTCGGCGAAGGGCAGCACCGCAGCGTCGCCCTCTTCGGCGATCGCGATCACCCGGGCACCGCGGGCGCGGATCTCCTGGATGTTCGAGACGACCTTCGGGTGCAACGACCGGGGGTCGCGCGGCGACGGCACGATGACGAAGACGATCTGGCCCGGCTCGATCAGGGCGATCGGACCGTGCTTGAGTTCACCGGCGGCGAAGCCCTCGGCGTGGATGTACGCGAGCTCCTTGAGCTTGAGGGCACCCTCGAGCGCGATCGGGTAGCCGACGTGGCGGCCGAGGAACAGCACGCTCCGGGTGTCCGCCATCCAGCGCGCCAGGTCCTTGATGCCGGCGGCGTCCTCGATGGTCTGCTGCAGCTTCGGCGCGAGCCCCTCGAGCTCGGCGACCTGCTCGGCGATCTGCTCGGTGGTGAGCGTGCCGCGCAGCGTCGCCAGGTGCAGCCCGAGCAGGTAGAGCGCGACGCCCTGGGCGATGAAGGCCTTGGTCGACGCGACGGCGACCTCGGGCCCGGCGTGCGTGTAGATCACGGCGTCGGACTCACGCGGGATCGTGGCGCCCTGGGTGTTGCAGATCGACAGGACCTGCGCGCCCTGCTCGCGGGCGTACTTGACGGCCATGAGCGTATCCATGGTCTCGCCGGACTGGCTGATCGAGACGACCAGGGTGCGCTCGTTCAGCACCGGGTCGCGGTAGCGGAACTCGTGCGCGAGCTCGACCTCGACCGGGATGCGGGCCCACTGCTCGATGGCGTACTTGCCGAGGATGCCGGCGTAGGCGGCGGTGCCGCAGGCGATCACGATGACGCGGTCGACGGTCGCCAGGCGCTCGGCGATCGGGTCGAGGTCGGTCAGCGTGACGGCGCCGTCGTGGACGCGACCGAGGATCGTCTTCGCGACGGCCTCGGGCTCCTCGCTGATCTCCTTCGCCATGAACGAGCTCCAACCGCCCTTGTCGGCGGCGGAGGCGTCCCAGTTGACCTCGAACTCGGTCGGCGTGGCCGGGGTGCCGTCGAAGTGGATGACGTCCACGCCGTCGGGGCGGATCGTGGCGATCTCGTCCTGCCCGATCGACAGCGCGCGCTGCGTGTAGGCGACGAAGGCGGCGACGTCCGAGCCCATGAAGTTCTCACCGTCGCCGAGCCCGACCACCAGGGGCGAGTTGCGACGGGCACCGACGACGACGCCGGGCTGGTCGGCGTGCACGACGAGGAGCGTGAAGGCCCCTTCGAGCCGCTGCACGGCCTGCTGCATGGCTGCGGTCAGGTCACCGGTGTCGCGGAAGGCCCGTCCGACCAGGTGCGCGGCGACCTCGGAGTCGGTCTCGCTGCGGAACTCGATGCCCTCGGCCTGCAGTTCGGCGCGGAGCTCGGAGAAGTTCTCGATGATGCCGTTGTGGATGAGGGCGAGTTTGTCGCCGTCGGCCAGGTGCGGGTGGGCGTTGCCGTCGGTCGGGCCACCGTGGGTCGCCCAGCGGGTGTGCCCGATGCCCGTCGTGCCGTCCGGGATGGGCGACGACTCGAGCTCGTCGACCAGAGCCTGGAGCTTGCCGGCCTTCTTGGCCGACACGAGGTCTCCGGCTGGGTCGACGACGGCGATGCCCGCCGAGTCGTAGCCGCGGTACTCGAGGCGACGGAGGCCACCGAGGAGGACGTCCTGGCTGCTGTTGCTGCCGACGTAGCCGACGATTCCACACATGGAACCGATCCTACGGTCTGCCTGGACGCCGACCCTGCGAAGCGACCGAGGGGAGTGGATCGAGCACAATCGGGAGCATTCTGCGAAATCCGTTAGACAAGCGTAGACTCTCCTCGATGCACGCCGCACTGAACCCGTACTCGCCAGGCGCCGGCCTGCGCCCCCCGGAGCTGGTCGGGCGCGACGCCGAGATCGAGGCGTTCGACCTCGTCGTGGCACGGTCGCGGCGCGCGCTCGGAACGCGCAGCATGATCCTCCACGGGCTGCGTGGGGTCGGGAAGACCGTCCTCCTGAACCAGTTCCGCATGCAGGCTGACGCCGCGGAGTGGTTGGTGGTCGACGTCGAAGGGCAGACGAGCGTGTCCGGCCGCGAGGGTGCTCGACGGAGGCTCGCGCGAGAGATCGCGCTCGCAGCACGTCGCCTCGCCCGCGGCCGCTCGGTCAGCGCAGCCGTGCAGCGCGCGCTCGGCACGGTCACGTCGTTCGGTGTGCACTTCGGGAACATCGGCTTCGACCTGGGGTTCTCCGCCGTCGAGGGTCGCGCGGACTCCGGCGTCATCGAGATCGACCTCGAGGAACTCGTCGAGGACCTCGCCCCCGCGCTGCGGGAGCAGAACCGGGCGCTCGCACTCTTCATCGACGAGGTCCAGGACCTCGACATTGAGTTGCTCTCCGCGCTGTTGTCCGTCCAGCACCGGGCCGGACAACGTGGCTGGCCGTTCGTGATGGTCGGGGCCGGTCTGCCGAACGTACCGGCCAAGCTGACGGCGGCCCGGTCCTACGCCGAGCGCCTCTTCGACTACCGGGAGATCGGGTCACTGCCGTCGGGAGCAGCCGCTGACGCACTCACCGTTCCGGCCGCCCGCTCCGGGGTGACTTTCGACGCCGCGGCGCTCGATCTCCTCATCGATGCCTCGGGCGGGTACCCGTACTACCTCCAGACCTACGGGGCGGCGGCGTGGGACCTCGCGGCCGACCGACGGATCACCCACGATGACGCAGCAGCTGCCGTCGACCGCGGCAACGCAGAACTCGACAGCGGTTTCTTCCCGGCCCGCTGGGACCGTGCCACACCTGCGGAGCGGCAGTACCTCGTGGCGATGTCGGACGACCCGGCCGGCGTCTCCGGGACTGCCGTCGTGGCATCGCGCCTCGGTGCGGAACCGAAGGGGACCAGCCCGGCACGACAGGGACTGATCGAGAAGGGCATCATCTACGCGCCCGAGCGCGGCAAGGTGGCGTTCACGGTGCCGAACATGGGCGAGTTCGTCCGCCGTCAGGCCGATCTCGACATCGTGGACTAGCGTCCGGGCCATGGGACGCTTCGACGACATCGCCATCACCACGCTGCACGGCGAGGACACCACGTTCGGCGCCTACGCCGACAAGGCCGTACTGGTCGTGAACGTCGCCTCCCGGTGCGGCCTCGCCCCGCAGTACGAGCAGCTCGAGGCCCTGCAGAAGCAGTACGGCCCCCGAGGGTTCACGGTGCTGGGCTTCCCGAGCAACCAGTTCCTGCAGGAGCTCGGCTCGTCCGAGGCGATCGACGAGTACTGCTCCACCACCTGGGGTGTCACGTTCCCGATGTCCGAGAAGGTCAAGGTCAACGGCAAGAGCGCGCACCCGCTGTACCAGGCCCTCAAGGAGACTCCGGACGCCGACGGCAAGGCCGGCCGGGTCGCCTGGAACTTCGAGAAGTTCCTCGTCGCCCCCGACGGCACCGTCACGCGCTTCCGCCCCACCACGAAGCCGGACGCCCCCGAGGTCGTCGCCGCCATCGAGGCGGCCCTCCCCGCCTGACGCGTCGCGTCCTGCGGACGCGCACCGAGCACTGGACGGGAGGCCCGGGGCACGTGAGCCGACCGGCTCACGTCCACCGGGCCTCCCGTCTGTACGCTCGATCCCATGCCGTTCTCGGAGACCGCCGTCGCGCACCCGACCCCGTTCGTGGAGATCCCGCGTGACGAGTGGTCCCAGCTCGCCCCGAAGGAGCACCTGTCGCTCACCGAGACCGAGATCGTGCAGCTGCGCGGTCTCGGCGACCGGTTGGACATGCAGGAGGTGCAGGAGGTCTACCTGCCCCTGTCCCGCCTGCTCACGCTCTACGCCGCCGGCGCGCGGAACCTGCACGCCGAGACGAGCCGGTTCCTCGGGGAGCGCGCCGGACGCACGCCGTTCGTCATCGGCGTCGCGGGCTCCGTCGCGGTCGGCAAGTCCACCGTCGCCCGTCTGCTGCGCGAGCTGACGAAACGCTGGCCGGACACCCCTCGGGTCGAGCTCGTGACGACCGACGGCTTCCTGTACCCGAACGCGGAGCTCGAGCGCCGCGGGATCATGGACCGGAAGGGCTTCCCGGAGTCGTACGACCGCCGCTCCCTGCTGCGCTTCGTGAGCCAGGTGAAGAGCGGGGCGACCGAGGTCCGCGCGCCGTACTACTCGCACCTGGTCTACGACATCGTGCCCGATGCCGAGATCGTCGTCCGGCAGCCCGACGTGCTCATCGTCGAGGGCCTCAACGTGCTGGCGCCCCCGGTGCACGGGCGGCTCGCGCTGTCCGACCTGTTCGACTTCACGATCTACGTGGACGCGAAGACGAAGGACATCGAGTCCTGGTACGTCGACCGGTTCCTCGCCCTGCAGGAAGAGGCGTTCTCGAGCCCCGACTCGTTCTTCCACCGGTTCGCCTCGCTCTCGCGTGAGGACGCGGTCCGGACGGCGACCGAGGTCTGGCGGGCGATCAACGAGCCGAACCTGATCGAGAACGTGCTGCCCACGCGCTCCCGCGCCACGCTGGTCCTCAAGAAGGGCGCGAACCACAAGGTGAACTCGGTCCTGCTCCGCAAGATCTGAGCGGAGGGGGCAGCGCAGCCAGCAGGGCAGCGCAAAACACCGGTGTTCGCGAGCTGAACCGCGTTCTGCGCGTGTTCAACCGGCGAACACCGGTGTCTTGCGGAGGGGAACCTACGCGGCGTCGAGCGCCAGGCGGTCCTGCACGACGGCGGCGAGCTCCTCGGCGATGCGCTGGGCATCGTCCTGCGAAGCGGCCTCGACCATGACGCGAACGACCGGCTCGGTGCCCGACGGACGGAGCAGCACGCGGCCGCTGTCCCCGAGCGCCTCGCTGGCGGCAGCGATGGCGTCCTGCACGCCCTGGTCGGCCAGCCCGTGACGATCGACGCCCCGGACGTTGAGCAGCACCTGCGGGAACACCGTCATGCACGAGGCGAGCTCCTGCAGGGTCTTGCCCGTGCGCGCCATCTCGGCGACCAGGTGCAGCCCGGTCAGGATGCCGTCACCCGTGGTGGCGAACTCGTTGAAGATGATGTGGCCGGACTGCTCGCCACCGATGGAGTAGTCGCCCTCGGTCATCTTCTCGAGCACGTAGCGGTCGCCCACGCCGGCCTCGATCACGGTGATGCCCGCGTCGGCCATGGCGCGCTTCAGCCCGAGGTTCGACATGACCGTCGCGACGAGGGTGTCGTCCTTCAGTCGTCCGCGCTCCTGCAGGGACAGCGCGAGGATCGCCATGATCTGGTCGCCGTCGATCGCGTTGCCCGCGGCGTCGACCGCCAGGCAGCGGTCCGCGTCCCCGTCGTGCGCGATGCCGACGTCGGCACCGTGCTCGAGCACCGCGCGGGCGAGGTTGTCGATGTGGGTCGAACCGACGCCGTCGTTGATGTTCCAGCCGTCGGGGTCGGCGCCGATGAGCGTCACGCGGGCTCCCGCGTTGACGAAGACCTCGGGCGAGACGCCGGCGGCGGCACCGTTCGCGCAGTCGAGCACGACGTGGATGCCGTCGAGCCGGTGCGGCAGCGTGCCGAGCAGGTGCACCACGTAGCGGTCCTCGGCGTCGGCGAACCGCGAGATGCGCCCGACGTCGATGCCGGTGGGGGTGGGTGCGGAGTGGTCGTGCATGGCCGCTTCGATGCGGTCCTCGACCTCGTCCGGCAGCTTGCGGCCACCCGTGGCGAAGAACTTGATCCCGTTGTCGGGAGCGGGGTTGTGCGATGCGGAGATCATCACGCCGAAGTCGGCGTCGATGTCCGCGACGAGGAACGCCGCGGCGGGGGTGGGGATGACCCCGGCGTCGAGCACGTCGACGCCGGCCGAGGCGAGCCCGGCCGCGACGGCGGCACCGAGGAACTCGCCGGAGACGCGCGGGTCACGCGCGAGGACCGCGCGCGGGCGCGGTCGGCCCGACGCCCGGCGGGCGTCGGCATGGTGTCCGTGTGTGAGGACGGCCGCGCTCGCCTGGGCAAGACCCAGTGCGAGCGCGGCCGTCAGCTCGCCGTTGGCGAGACCACGAACCCCGTCGGTACCGAACAGACGCGGCATTGCGATCTTCAGCCGGTGACGACTAGCGCTTCGAGAACTGCGAAGCCTTGCGGGCCTTCTTGAGACCGGCCTTCTTGCGCTCGATGACGCGGGCGTCACGGGTGAGGAAGCCGGCCTTCTTGAGGGCCGCGCGGTTGTTCTCGCGGTCGATCTCGTTCAGGGTGCGGGCGATGGCGAGGCGGAGCGCGCCGGCCTGACCCGAGGGGCCGCCACCGGTGATGCGGGCGACGACGTCGTACGAGCCGAGGAGCTCGAGCACCTTGAAGGGGTCGTTGATGAGCTGCTGGTGCAGCTTGTTCGGGAAGTAGTCCTCGAGCGTGCGGCCGTTCACGACGAACGTGCCGGAGCCCGGGACGAGCCGGACGCGCGCGATGGCCTCCTTGCGGCGCCCGACGGCACCGCCGGAGACGTTGAGGATCTGACGGGGAGCGGCCTCGGCAGCGGCGGGTGCGCTCTCCGTGGTGAAGCTCTCCGGGGTCTGGTCGAGGGAATCAGCGATCTGAGCCATGAGTTTTCTGTGTCCTTGAAGTCGTCGTGGCCGGAACTACTGTGCGACCTGGTCGAAGATGTACGGCTTGGGCTGCTGTGCGGCGTGCGGGTGCTCCGCGCCGGCGTAGACCTTCAGCTTCTTGAGCTGCTCGCGGCCGAGGGTGTTCTTCGGCAGCATGCCGCGGATCGCCTTCTCGACGGCGCGGGTGGGGTGCTTCTCGAGCATCTCCGGGTAGGAGGTCGCCGTCAGGCCGCCCGGGTAACCCGAGTGACGGTAGTAGACCTTCTTCGCGAGCTTCGAACCGGTCAGGGCGACCTTGTCGGCGTTCACGATGATGACGAAGTCACCCATGTCCATGTGCTGGGCGAAGGTGGCCTTGTGCTTGCCGCGCAGGAGCGCCGCGGCGTGGGTGGCGAGACGGCCGAGGACGACGTCGGTGGCGTCGATGACGATCCAGTCGTGCTGGACGTCTGCCGGCTTCGGTGAGAACGTGCGAGTCACAGGAGTGCTGCTTTCGTGTCGAGGTGAGGAGTCCGTGAATCCCACTCCGGTCGGGAGTTCCACGGGCAGAAGCACGGGGAACACCTCGGTTGGAGGGCTCATCTGACTGTCCGCGCGCGGGGCGCACAGACCAAGGTGAGAGCCTAGCCGACGCGGGGTACGTCGGTCAAACGCGGCCGGCTGCCGGCCTGGAGGCGCGGGGCGGCCCCGCACCGCGCCTCCAGGCCGTCGCGCGGTCGCGCCCACCGCGCATGGTGAGCAGGAATGGTCGGGTTCGCTGTGCGAACCCGACCATTCTTGCTCACCAAGTGTGCCCGTGGGGCGTGGGGACTACTCCGCAGGCACAGCCTTCCGTCGGCGACGCACGATCAGCACACCCGCTCCCGCCGCGAGCAGCAGGAACGCCACCAACGCTCCGGCACCGAGGCCTGCGGCACCCGTGAACGCGAGCTGCCCGTCCGTGGTGATCGTGATCGGGGTCCACCCGATCAGGCTCCCGTCAGCAGCCGTCACCGCCAGCCGATGCGCACCAGCGACGGTGTCCGCCGGGATCGTCACCCGAACCGTCCCGTCAGCAGCCACCACAGCCGTCCCGATCAGCGTCGGCTCCGAGAACAACCACACGTTCACCGTGTCACCGGCCGAAGCCGGGCCCACCGTCACCGTGATCGTCTCCCCCGCACGAGCCGACGCCGGAGCCGACACCCCACTACGGCTCGCCTCCGTCAACAGCGACTCCGACGGCGCCACCGGAGCCACCGGCGGGGTGATCCCGTCGACCGGCGGCACCGGAGTCGGGGTCGGCGTCGGCGTCGGGTTCGGCACCGGGGTCGGGGTCGGCACCGGCGTCGGGTCCGTGCCCGCGGCGTCCAGGTTGAACCCGACCAGGATCGGGTCGTGGTCGCTCGCCCGGTACACGTCGTCGGTGTACAGGTTCGTCGCGTTGTAGTTGTAGCGGCTGTACTCCAGGCCCACCGACTCGACCGAGTTGATGTTCCAGATGTCCACGCCCGTGACCGTCTGGAGCGCGGCCTTCGATGCGAAGACGTGGTCGAGCGAGCCGCTCAGGCCGGAGAACACGTACGAGTACTCGGTGCTGTCGAGCGCCGGGCCGAGGTCGGTGTAGCCGGCCTCGTCGAGGACCACCACCGGGTCCTCCTTGCTGTAGGCGTTGAAGTCGCCGAGCATGAACACCTTGTCGGTGCCGTACTGCTCCTGCATGTCGGTGGAGAAGGTCACGAGGGCCTTCGCCTGCTCGACGCGGTCGGCGTTCGAGGCCCCCTGCCCGTCGCCCTGGTCGGCGTTCTCGCCGGTGCCGGAGCCCTTGGACTTGAAGTGGTTCGCGATCACCAGGAAGTCGTCGTCCGCGGTGCCGCCGACCGGGCGGAACGCGTCCGCGACGGGCTGGCGGGCGTTCGTGAACGCGTCGTCGAGCAGGATCGTCGACTCGCCGACGGGCTCGACGCGGTCCTTCTTGTAGATGAGGGCGAGGCGGATGACGTCCTCGCTCGCGGGCACGACGGCCGGTGACTTCGCGTAGGCCCAGGTGTCCTGGCCGGTGGCGGCGTTGAGCGCGTCGACCAGGGTGGCCACGGCGGCGTCACGGTCCTGACCGAAGCGGACCGAGTTCTCGATCTCCTCGAGCGAGACGACGTCGGCGTCCAGGCCGTTGATGGCCTTCACGATCTTGACCTGCTGGCGCAGGAAGTCCTCCTGCTCGGCGGCGCCGCGGGCGTCGCAGCCGGAGTTCACCGTGACGGGGTCACCGGCACGGTCGGTGTAGTACTTGCAGCCGGTGAGCTCGTCGCCCGTGGTCGGGAAGTAGTTGAGCACGTTGAAGCCGGCGAGCTTCAGGTCGCCTCCGACGTCCTGCGGTGCCGGCTGGCGCACCTTCGAGAACGACGCCGGCAGGTCGGCGGCCGGGGTCGCACCCGTGATCGGCGCGGTCGGCTGGAACTTCCACCCGTTGTTGCGGTAGTCGAGGACGACCGGCTCGGTGAAGGTGGCGGCGGCCCCGACGGTGACCGGGCCCTGGGTGAGCCACGACACCGGGATGCCCTGGTTCGCCTGGGTCAGGAAGTTGGTGCTCGCACCATCGTCGAGCGTGACCTTGCGCGCGGCGTTGTCGGCCTCGACGGCCTTCGCCTCGGCGCTGCCCGGGCGGCCGACCTCGGTCGGCTGGACCAGGCGCTTCGTGCCGCTGGCGAGCACGACCTCGCCGTACTGGTTCGTCGTGTAGTTGTCGGCGACGGTGTACGCGCCCTGGGGAGCGACGAGCATGCTCTCGAGCGACTCGCGCTGGGCGTCGGACGACGGGAACGCGACCGCGGCGGGCTGCGGTGCCGCGACGGTGTCCTCCAGCTGCTGCAGCGACGAGGCGCCGGACACCGTGAGCTCGGTCAGGCCGAAGTACTCGGACACGGCGCCGGTGACCCGGACGTGGTCGCCCTCGTGCACCAGGCCGGCGGTCGCCGACGAGAAGACGAACACCGCGTCGGACGCGGTGTGGG
Source organism: Curtobacterium sp. MCSS17_006 (assembly GCF_003234215.1). Taxonomy (NCBI): domain Bacteria; kingdom Bacillati; phylum Actinomycetota; class Actinomycetes; order Micrococcales; family Microbacteriaceae; genus Curtobacterium; species Curtobacterium sp. MCSS17_006. The sequence continues at coordinate 95,251 of NZ_QKSO01000010.1, forward strand.
CGCCGAGGTCGATGGCGCCGCCGGTGCCGGGGGTCTGGATCGTGTAGCCGTTGAAGCCGCCGGTGCCGTACACCGCGGTGACGACGCCGTCGGTCGTGACGCTCTTGCCGGCGTACGGCGAGGCGTCCGTGGTGCCCTGCAGCTGGGCGATGGTCACCGTCTCGGCGGGCGTGCCGGGCGTCGGGGTCCCGCCGTCACCCGGGTCGGTCGGTTCCGTGGGCTCGGTCGGTGCCGTCGTCTCGCCCGCGGCGTTCCGTGGGGTGAGCGTCGTCGTCACGGAGAAGTCCGCACCGTTGACGTCGGTGTCCGTGGTGCCCTGGCGGACCAGGCCGTTCGGCACGGAGTTGTCCCCGGTCACGGTGCGCACGGTCGACTCGAAGGTGTTCGAGGCGCCGTAGCCGAGCAGGTCGACCACGCCGTCGGTGCCGGTGGTGACGGGTCCGGCGGCGAGCGCCAGGGGTGCCGTGGCGTCGGACAGCACGAGCGTGCCCGTGGTGCCGGACGGGTTGAGCGACGCGGTGTCGTCGGCTGCGGGCAGGTCCTCGCCGGCCGCGGTGGCTCCGCCGTTGCCCGCCATCGACACCAGGAAGGTGCCCTTCGCCGGCACGGTGCCCTCGAGCGCACTGGCCGAGAACGTGCCGGTGCCCGTCGCGGAGCGGTACTGCAGCGACCATCCTTCGAGTGACACCGGGGCGTCGGTCGGGTTGCCGATCTCGACGAACTTCTGGTTGTAGAACGCGCCCTTGCTGCCCGCCTTCAGGTAGGCCTCCTCGATGACGAGGTCGGTCCCCCCGGGGTTCGCGGTCGCTGCGGTGACGGTGACGAGCGGGGCCGCGAGGAGCGTCGCGGCCGCGGTGGCGCACAACAACGTGCGTCCGAGGGTGTTGGCCATGCCCGCAGGCTACCGATCTGCGGGGACGTTCAGGTTGCGCCGAGGTGAATGATTGCGCTCGGCAACATCAGGGACGGGCTGGGCCCCCGGTTCATGCTCCGCTCGCCAGCCGGAGGAGCACGACAGCGATGGTGATCGCGTACCAACTGGACAGGCCGCTCCGCTTGCGCGTGAGCCAGAGCGAGGCCGCACCAGCGAGCACCGCGATTCCGGCAGCGACGAGTCGGATCAGCGGCACCTGGCCGTCGACCCCGACGACGAACAGGCCGAGGGTCGCAATGAGGATGAGGCTCGCGGTGCCGACCGATCGACTTCGACGGAGCGTTCTTGTGCCTACCACGTCACACCTCCGCTGAACGCGTGCGGAGCCAGCCTCCGACCAGAGGCACACCGATCCACAGGAGCCCAGACGTCAAGGAAGGCAGGAAAGGAGCATCCCCGGTCACTCCGGCTTGAACGGTGCTGAACCGGATGAAGTCCGTCCAGGGGCCGGCGAGCGCCAGTGTCGTGTCCACGACGAGGATGATCAAGAGGACACTCGCCAGTGCAACCGCGAGACCTCTGAGCGACGCACCGATGCCAAAGCCCAGGGCTGCCGCCGCGAGAGCGAGCGATGCGACCTCTCCGAGTTGCGTCACGAAGGACACCGACGACAACTCGCCGCCGAGCGCGCTGGCCACCACGACGGAGAGAAGTGCCACAGCTGTGCTCGCAATGACCAGACCAGCCACCATCGCGACACAGGCACATCCACGCGCGAGATAGAGGGTGTCGCGGGAGAGGCAAGTGAGTATCCCGTCGCGTTCCCCGCCCACCCGTCCGTCACCCACGCCGAACACGACGCCGACGATCGCCGAGGCGAGCGCGGCCGGGAGACCGACGATCACGAGCACTTCGCCGGCTCCGAAGGAGGGAGCGGACTTCACCACCCAGACACTGAGCACACCGCACGCGATGACCAAGGCACTCAACAGCGCGTATGCAGTGATGGAGCCCTGCGTGTCGGTGCGCTTGCGGAGCTCCAGGAGCGAGCTCTGGACGAAGGAGATCATCGCGCGCCCCCTGCCAAGTACTCACCCGTTGTTGTGGTCGCGTAGAGGTCCTCGAGGTCGGTCCCACGTTCCTCGACGCCGAAGACGTCGAGTGAGTTGGTGACCGCTTCACGAACAGCTTCCGGCGCAGGCAGGTCGACGCTCACCCATTCACCGCGGATCGTGCTGCAGCACCCCTTCAGCCCGAAGATGTCTACCAAAGCAGCCGGATCATTCACCCGGATGAGACAGCCGGGTTGTGTGACGCGGCGCATCGACTCGATGCGGGTGATCGTTCCGGCGCTGATGATCACCGCGACGTCGATGAATTGTGCCAGTTCGCTTAAGAGATGACTCGACACCACGACGATCACGCCCCGGCTCCGCATGTCCGCGATGACCGACCTGACCCACGAGATACCGTCCGGGTCGAGACCGTTCATCGGTTCGTCGAGGATCAGAAGACCGGGCTCGCCGATGGTCGCCGCGGCGATCGCCAGGCGCATGCGCATCCCGAGAGACAGCGCACCGACCTTCCGGCGCGCAACGGACTCCAGGCCGGCTCGGCGGAGCGCATCGTCCGCGACTTCCCGTCCCAACCGCGCGTAGGAGCCGCGGAGGCGAATCGTCTCGCGGACAGTCCGACCCGGGTGAAGTCCGTTTTCCGACAGAACGGCCCCGACGAGGGTCGGAGGCGACGACAGCTCTCCCGACGAGGCCGGGACCAAACGCGCAAGGACTGACATCAGCGAGGACTTCCCCGCCCCGTTCGGACCGATCAGGCCGTACACGACGCCTGGAGCGAGCCGGAGGTTCACTCCGTCCAGGCGTGGACGGCCATGCCCGCGCAAGCGAACGTCGACCATTTCGAGCATTGTGCTCCTCTCGCGCTACGGCTGCGGGGAGCGTTGCACCACTCCCCGCAGCCGTCATCGATCAACCGAAGAAGTAGTTCCAGAGCGCGCTGAACAGTTCGGTTACGCTCATGTTCCCGACTGCGGTGATGCCAGCGCGGATCCACCCCGCCAGTCCGTTCCACCACCTCTTGAAGTTGTTGATTCCCCCTCGGACCGCGTTCTTCATCCCGGTCATGATCGACGAGGCGTTTTTCTTGATCCAGTTGACGATCGATCCGATCGGCACCCTGTTGGTCGAGTTCTCCCCCTGAGGAACAGGTGAGCTCGGCACGGGGCTCGATCTCATCGGGACTACTCCTGAAACGCCGCGCTCTCCGGCATTGGCCGATACGGAGATCGTCGACGCAGGCGCTGCCGCCGCAGCTGTTGCGCCCACCGTGCTCAGCATGGCGCCGGTGACGATCGCCCCGATCACCCCGACCGTACGAATTCGATTCATCCTTACCCCAATCGTTGCGGCTTCTTCGCCGTGCACCGATCGTGCCAGACCAAACGCTCATATTCCAGCGTTTCGGTCTGAGATATATAACAACACGACAACGAAGTGTCGGACAGTCGTCAGGCTTGCAGCGCTCGCACGAGTTCCGCCCGCTCCGCAAGCTCCGCGCCCGCCGGCTGGTCCACGTCGGCCAGGGGCCAGGGGGCCAGGGGGCCAGGGGGCCAGGGGGCCAGGGGGCCAGGGCGGACGATCACGTCCGGCAACATCAGCCGATGGGCAACCATGTCCCACCGACGCGCCGGACGGCCGGTCCGTGCCCGGGGAGCACGAGCGCCGGGAACGGCAGCGCCCGCGCGGACTCGAGCGCGCGGTCCTGGTCGGCGGTGAAGAACGGCGTGATCATCCGGGGCCGCGGGGCCCACGACCCGGGCTGGGTGTCGTGCCGGCTCACGACCGCGTCACCCGTGACGATCGCGTCCGCGGCGGGGAGCAGGTAGGCGGTCGAGCCGTCCGTGTGCCCGACCGCTGGGAACGGCGTGATCGCCCGTCCGGCGAAGTCCGCGCCCGTGAAGGCGCGGGCCGACGGCACGGTGGTCGGCCGCAGGGCGTCGGAGCGGAGCGCACGGGCCAGCCAGGCGAGCACGCGCGGGCTGGCGAGCCGTCCGCCGATCTCCGCGGGGGTGACCTGCTGCCGCTCTGGCCCACGCACGTTGGCGAGCTCGTCGGCGTGCGCGAGCACCTCGACGTCGGGGTACCGCTCGAGGATCCCGGGGATGCCGCCGACGTGGTCGACGTGTCCGTGCGTCACGTAGACGCGACGGAGGTCGGCGGGATCGTGTCCGGCGGCGCGCACGGTGTCGAGCACGAGGTCGGTGTCGGCCGGGTAGCCGGCGTCGATCAGCGCGACGCCGTCCTCCTCGGCCAGCACCACCCAGTTGGACACGGGGCCCTCGACGAAGACGACTCCGGGGGCGACGGACACGACGGAACGGGGTTCGCGCGGGCTCATCCCTCGACGGTACCGTCCGCCGACCGTCGGGCCCGGGTCTGCTCCGCCCGGTCCGCGAGCTCCGCGTCAGCCGGGTAGCCCACCTCGGTCAGCGTCAGTCCCTTCGCCGGCGCCGTCTTGAAGGCGCTCGTGCGTTCCTCGGCGATGCGCAGTTCCTCGAGGCGGTCCGGGCCGAAGCGGCCCTCGCCCACGGCGATGGTCGCGCCGACCATGGCCCGCACCATGGAGTGGCAGAAGGCGTCGGCCTGGAGGCGCGCCACCAGCACGCCGTCCGGCTCGCGGTCCCAGCGGAACTGCTGCAACGTCCGGATGGTCGTCGCCCCCTCGCGCGGCTTGCAGAACGTCGCGAAGTCGTGCAGCCCGAGCAGCGTCAGCGCACCGCGCTCCATCGCTGCCGGGTCGAGCCTCGCCGCGTGCCAGACCGTGTGCCCACGACGACGTGGATCGCGCGGGGCGTCGGCGTCCGCGATCCGGTACTCGTACCGGCGCCAGAGCGGGGAGAACCGGGCGTCGAACCCCGCGGGTGCCACCGAGGCACCGGTGACGACGACCTCCCCCTCGGGTGCCGCGATGCCGTTGACCCGCTTGAGCAGCCCGTCGAGCGGTGATCGGCCCGTCCCGCGCTTGGCGGTGAGCGCTGCCCACTGTTCTGCCGACAGGTCCAGGTGCGCGACCTGCCCGGTGGCGTGCACCCCGGCGTCGGTGCGTCCGGCGACGGTGAGCAACGGTGGTTCGCCCCAGCGGGTGAACACGGTGGCGAGTGCGGCCTCGAGGGCGCCCTGGACGGTCCGGAGCCCGGGCTGCCGGGCCCACCCGGAGAACGCCGCCCCGTCGTACGCGATGTCCAGCCGGAGCCGCACGTCGCCCGGGCTGTCGGGGTCCTGGAAGCCGACCGTCTCGTCCACGTGACCACCGTAGCGGGGGTGATCCGTGCCTCCCGGCCCGCGATCCGTCTGCCGGACGGCGGCCGCCCGTACCCGCTCAGCCGCGCGGACGGCCGAACGCCGACGGACCGGTCCGGGTGTCGAGGTCGTCGGTGGCGCGTCGCTCGGACTCGACGATCCCGCGCAGGGCGACGAGCGCGGCCGAGGTGACCGCGACGTGGGAGGGGTTCTCACGCGAGGCGTCGAGCGCGGTCTCGAGTCGTGCGATGGCCTCTTCGGCCTGGTCCTCCGGGGAGTCGCCGCGGATCGTGCTGGCGATCTTCCGCAGGGCCTCGGCGATGGGGGTGGCGAACGACGGGTCCGGACGCCCGACGCCCTCGGACACCGGGCCGGAGCGTGCCACGAGTTCGGTGAGGTCTGTCGTGTACCAGGCGACCCGCTCCAGGGCCCGGAAGCGTCCGCCGTCCTTCTGGAGCCGCGCTCGCGACCCGCGCAGTGCACCACGGGGGTTGAGCCGGCGGCTCTCGTGTGCGATCGCCACCCGTGACCGCACGTCCGCGATCGCGCGGTCCAGGCGGTCCTGCTGGTGGTCCCACGCCTTCTCGTCGCGCTTGCCCTCCTCGAGCACGGCGGCCAACCCGTCGAGGTGGTCCGCGAGCACGCCGTTCACCGCGTCGATGCGGTGTTCGGCGTCCCAGAAGTGCAGCGGCGGGAACACCAGGAAGTTGACCAACAGTCCGATGACGACCCCCACGGCCATCTGCACGAGGTAGCCGAGCGAGTAGCCCTCGGCGTTGGCGCCACCGACGAGCAGCACGAAGAGCGCCGCGGTGGACACCCACGAGCTGCCCTCCCCGAGCACGCGGAACCCGCCGACCAGCACCCCGACGCCGACCGCGAGCGCGATCGCGAGGAAGCCGGGGTCGCCGACCCACATCGTGAACGCGGCGATGAGGATGCCGAGGGCGATCCCGACCAGGGTCTGCACACCGCTCCGGATGCCGGCGAACACCGTGGTCTGCATCGCGACGACAGCGCCGAGTGGTGCGTAGTACGGGTACTCGGCCGCGACTCCCGGGATGTGCCGCGCCACGAACCAGGCGATCACGGCGGCGGCAGCGGCCTTGCCGGCGTGCAGCAGGCGCGGCTGCGTGCCCGAGGTCCGGCTCCACCGCCAGACCCTCGTCCCCAGACCCGCAACGTGCTGGAACGCCATGACTTCCTTCCCTCGCACCCGGCCGGTGACGTTACGCCGAGCAGTCCGTACCCGCGACCAGCCTCGAACGCCAGGAAGCCCCCGCGACCTGGGTCGCGGGGGCTTCCTCGTGGTGGTGCAGCGCCCCGGAGGGCACCGGACTACTTGGTGTCGGCGTCGTCCGACTTCTCGGCGGCGTCGGCCTCGACCTCGGCAGCAGCCTCGGTCTCGGACTCGGTCTCGACCGGTGCGGACTCCTCGGTGGTCTCGGTCTCCTCGACCGGGGCCTCCTCGGTGGTCTCGTCAGCGGCGGGCTCGTCGACCGGGGCGGCAGCAGCGGCCGGAGCCGAGTTGCGCTTGACCGGAGCGGGCGTGCTCGAGACGGGCTCGAGGACGAGCTCGATCGACGCCAGCGGGGCGTTGTCGCCCTTGCGGAAGCCGAGCTTCGTGATGCGGGTGTAACCGCCCTGGCGGTCCTCGACCTGGGGGGCGATCTCGGTGAACAGCGTGTGCACGACGGACTTGTCGCGCAGGATGCTGATCACACGACGACGCGCGTGCAGGTCGCCGCGCTTCGCGAACGTGATGAGACGCTCGGCGACCGGACGGAGGCGCTTGGCCTTCGTCTCGGTGGTCGTGATGCGACCGTGCGTGAAGAGGGCGTTGGCGAGGTTGCTCAGGAGCAGGCGCTCGTGGGCGGGACCGCCACCGAGGCGGGGGCCCTTGGTGGGCTTCGGCATGTCAGTTCTCCAGTGGTGAAAGTGGTGCGCGCGGTGTCAGCGCGCTTGCGCGTGAGCGCGAGGTCAGTTGTTGGACTCGTCCTCGTCGTACCCGCTGTAGAAGTGGGCGCCGTCGAATCCGGGGACGGTGTCCTTGAGGGACAGGCCGAGCTCGGTGAGCTTGTCCTTGACCTCGTCCACCGACTTCTGACCGAAGTTGCGGATGTTCATGAGCTGCGTCTCCGACAGAGCGACGAGCTCGGACACCGTGTTGATGCCCTCCCGCTTCAGGCAGTTGTAGCTGCGGACCGACAGGTCGAGGTCCTCGATCGGGGTCTGCAGTTCGTTCGAGAGCACGGCGTCGACCGGCGCGGGGCCGATCTCGATGCCCTCGGCCGCCGTGTTGAGCTCGCGAGCGAGCCCGAACAGCTCGACCAGCGTGCGACCAGCCGACGCGATGGCGTCGCGCGGCGTGATGGCCGGCTTCGCCTCGACGTCGACGACCAGACGGTCGAAGTCCGTGCGCTCACCGGCACGCGTCGCCTCGACGCGGTAGGTGACCTTGAGGACCGGCGAGTAGATCGAGTCGATCGGGATCTGACCGGCTTCGCTGAACTCGGAACGGTTCTGCGTCGCCGAGACGTAGCCACGGCCACGCTCGATCGTGAGCTCGAGCTCGAAGCGCGCGGTGTCGTTCAGGGTCGCGATGACGAGTTCCGGGTTGTGGATCTCGACGCCGGCCGGAGCGGAGATGTCCGCTGCGGTGACCTGACCGGCACCCTGCTTGCGCAGGTACGCCGTGATGGGCTCGTCGTGCTCGCTGGAGACGACCAGGCTCTTGATGTTGAGGATGATCTCGGTGACGTCTTCCTTGACACCGGGAACGGTGCTGAACTCGTGGAGGACGCCGTCGATGCGGATGCTGGTGACAGCCGCGCCGGGGATCGAGGAGAGGAGCGTGCGGCGCAGCGAGTTGCCGAGGGTGTAACCGAAGCCCGGCTCGAGCGGCTCGATGACGAAGCGCGAGCGGTGCTCGGAGATCGGCTCCTCGGTCAGGGTGGGGCGCTGTGCAATGAGCACTGTGGGATTCCTTTCGGCGAAGTGTCCGCTATATGACACTTGGCGGTACGACGGGGCCGCATGGGCCCCGACGGGTCTGTTGAGTTGTGATCACGCGCACACACGTGCGCGATCGAACGACCAGGAATGGCCGCGGGCCCTGCCCGCCCTCGCCGGAACGGATCCGGTCAGGGGACGAGCAGGGCGCGGCCGGTTGCTCCTCGCGTCAGACGCGACGGCGCTTGGGCGGGCGGCACCCGTTGTGCGCCTGCGGCGTGACGTCGTTGATCGAGCCGACCTCGAGGCCAGCGGCCTGGAGGGAGCGGATCGCGGTCTCGCGACCCGAACCCGGGCCCTTCACGAAGACGTCGACCTTCTTGACGCCGTGCTCCTGCGCCTGACGCGCAGCGGACTCGGCGGCGAGCTGCGCCGCGAACGGCGTCGACTTGCGCGAACCCTTGAAGCCCACGGCACCCGAGGACGCCCAGCTGAGGACGGCACCCGACGGGTCGGTGATGCTGACGATCGTGTTGTTGAACGTGCTCTTGATGTGGGCCTGGCCCACAGCGACGTTCTTCTTCTCCTTGCGGCGCGGCTTGCGCGCGGCAGTCTTGGGGGTAGCCATCGGGGTCTCCTATCGAGCCTTCTTCTTGCCTGCCACGGTGCGCTTCGGTCCCTTGCGGGTACGAGCGTTGGTCTTGGTGCGCTGACCGCGCACCGGGAGACCACGACGGTGGCGGAGACCCTCGTAGCTGCCGATCTCGACCTTGCGGCGGATGTCGGCGGCGACCTCACGGCGGAGGTCACCCTCGACCTTGAAGTTGCCCTCGATGAAGTCACGGAGGGCGACGAGCTGGTCGTCGGTCAGGTCCTTGACGCGGATGTCACCGGAGATACCGGTCTCCGTCAGTGCCTGGACGGCGCGGGTACGGCCGACGCCGTAGATGTACGTGAGTGCGATCTCCACGCGCTTCTCGCGCGGGATGTCGACGCCTGCTAGACGTGCCATGTGATGGCTGCTCCTGTTGTCGATGGAGGTGTGGCGCAGTACCGGTGCTCGGGCCTCCGCCCCGAGGTGTCCCCCGGCCGTCATGCGACCGGGTTCTGGTACTGCGTTGTCGATCTTCAGTTGTGGGTCGTGCTCGAGCAGCCTGGTGTCCGAGGGACACCGGTGCCGGTCACGCGCCCGGGACTAGCCCTGGCGCTGCTTGTGACGCGGGTTGCTCTTGCAGATCACCATGACGCGGCCCTTGCGGCGAATCACACGGCAGTGTTCGCAGATGGGCTTGACGCTGGGGTTGACCTTCATGGTTCTTTCCTCGTGCTCGCTGGCTTCGTGCTCGGCAGGATTGCCGTGCCGTTCCTTTCCAGCTCGCGGATCACTTGTAGCGGTAGACGATCCGGCCGCGGGTCAGGTCGTACGGGCTCAGCTCCACGATCACGCGGTCCTCGGGGAGGATGCGGATGTAGTGCTGGCGCATCTTCCCGGAGATGTGCGCGAGGACCTTGTGTCCGTTCGTCAGCTCAACGCGGAACATCGCGTTGGGCAGAGCTTCGAGCACCGAGCCTTCGATCTCGATGACGCCGTCTTTCTTGGCCATAGCCTCACTGTCGCTTGGTTGTGGAACAGGTGTGATCCCCGAACCGGTCTGCGGGTCGGTCGCCACACCCGAGAGGGCATGACACACCAAAGATCGATCTTATGTGGTAAACCCGCAATTGCCAAGTGGGGACGCGGAACACCCCACGTCTGGGGCTTCCGGAGCCGTGCCTGAGCGTTCCACAGTGGTTTGACGGCGCGCTCCGGGCGCGCACTTGCGCGCGAACCGTAGTTTTGCTCCGCAGCCCCGTCCGTCGCACCAGCAGCTCGCGCCGGACCACCGAACGGAGAACACGTGCCCGACGCCACCCGACGCCCCTTCGCCAGCCACGGCAAGCAGGCCCGTCGCCGGGGTTGGGGCACGCTCGTCACCGTCGTCGCGGCCACCGTCGCCGTCCTGCTCGTCAGCGGCACCAGCGTCGCCGCGATCGCCGGGGCGCAGCTCGCCACCGCGCCGCAGACCGTCGCGCTGAGCACCGACGACCAGAGCACCGCCAAGACCGCGGACATCTCGGCGATCAAGGGCGGGGCGAACATCCTGCTCATCGGCAGCGACACCCGGGTCGGCCAGTTCGACTCCGACGAGGACGTCGAGGGCGCCCGCAACGACGTCACGATGCTCATCCACATCTCGGCGGACCACCAGCAGCTCACCGCGGTCAGCTTCCCCCGTGACCTGATGGTCCCCATCCCGGCCTGCACGAACCCCGCGACCGGTACGACGTACCCGGCGTCCACCTCGGCGATGTTCAACACCGCGCTCGGCAACGGCGGTGTCTCCTGCGTCGTCGACACGGTCGAGAACCTCACCGGCCTGAGCATCCCCTACGCCGGGCTCATCACGTTCGACGGCGTGATCGAGATGTCGAACGCCCTCGGCGGTGTGGACGTCTGCGTCGCCGAGCCGATCGACGACACGTTCACCGGCCTGCACCTCACGACGGGCTCGCACTCCCTCGAGGGTTCGGACGCCCTGGCCTTCCTGCGCACCCGCCACGGGGTCGGCGACGGCAGCGACCTCGCCCGCATCAGCTCGCAGCAGGTGTTCCTGTCGGCGCTCCTCCGCAAGGTCACCTCGGACGGCACGCTCTCGAACCCGATCACGCTCTACAAGCTGGCCGGCGCGGCCCTGTCCAACATGACGCTGTCCGACGGCCTGGCCCAGACCGGCACCCTCGTCAAGCTCGCGGCAGCCCTGCGCGGGATGAGCACGGCCAACATGCTCTTCGTGCAGTACCCGGTGGCCGACGACCCCGCCGACAACGCCCGCGTGATCGTCGACCAGGAGACGGCCCACACCCTGAACGTGGCGCTGCAGAACGACGTCCGGTCGTCGCTGAGTGACTCGAGCACCGGTCGCGCGTCCGAGGAGTCGCCGTCGAGCGGCGGGACCTCGAGCGGCACCGGGTCGTCCGGCTCCTCGGGGTCGTCCGGCACCTCGGGTTCGTCCGGGACCTCGTCGTCCGCCGGCACACCGTCGGCGACGCCGAGCGCGACCGCCACGCGGACGCCGACCGCGTCGGCGACGCCGCTCCCCTCGTCGATCACCGGGCAGAGCGCCTCCGAGGAGACCTGCTCCGTCGGCAACTGACGCGACGCCCGGCGCGTGCGCCCGCCAGTGGTCGGGTGGGTCCACGCGACGACGTCGACGCGGCGGACGCCAGCCGGGCCTCCCGGCCGTCGCATCGTGCGGAGACACCCAGCGTGGGCACCGCGTGCGGACTGGAGGCCCGTCCTACGGGATCGGGACGGGCGTCACACCCAGCGGGGCCAGGCCCCGAGCGCCGCCGTCGGCGGCCGTGAGCACCCAGATGCCGGCCGCGTGCACCGCGACGCTGTGCTCCCAGTGCGCGGCGTCCGAGCCGTCGAGCGTCCGGACCGTCCACTCGTCGTCGTCCGTCGAGCTGTCGATCGCGCCGGCCGTGACCATGGGCTCGATGGCGACCACCAGCCCCGGCTTGACGGCAGGTCCGGCACCGCGGACGCGGTAGTTGAAGACCGGCGGTTCCTCGTGCATCGACCGGCCGATGCCGTGGCCGGTGTAGTCCTCGACGATGCCCCACGCGCCGGTCTCGTCGATCGCGTCCTCCACGGCGGAGCCGACCTCGTGCAGGTTCTTCGCGTGGGCGAGCGCGGCGATGCCGTGCCAGAGCGACCGCTCGGTCGTGTCGCAGAGCGTCTGACGGGCTGCGGTGACCGCAGCCTCGCCGCCGGGCACGACGGTCGTGAACGCGCTGTCGCCGTTCCAGCCGTCGACCTCGGCGCCCGCGTCCACCGACACGATGTCGCCGGGCGCGAGCACGCGCGCACCGGGGATCCCGTGCACGATCTCGTCGTTCACCGACACGCACAGCGTGTGGCGGTAGCCGGGCACGAGCTGGAAGTTCGGGACTCCACCGCCGTCACGGATGGTGCGCTCGGCGATGGCATCGAGTTCACCGGTGGTGATCCCCGGGCGGATCGCTGCACGGACGGCGTCGAGCGCCTCGGCGGTCAGCAGACCCGGCCGGACCATCGCCCGGAGCTCGTCCGGGGTCTTGTAGATCGAGGGCTTCTTGAACCGCACCACGCTGGTCAGACGGTCGCGGAGAGCCCGCGGCCCGCCAGTGCCGTCTGGATGCGGTCGCCGACCTCGTCGATGGCACCGAGGCCGTCGACGTCGACGACGAGGCCACGCTCGCCGTACGCCGCCACGATGGGCGCCGTCTGCTCGGCGTAGACCTGCTGGCGACGACGGATCGTGTCCTCGTTGTCGTCGCTGCGGCCCTGGTCCTCGGCCCGCTTGAGCAGGCGACCGACGAGCTCGTCCTGGTCGGCGACGAGCTGCACGACGGCGTCGATCCCGGTGCCCTGCTCAGCGAGCAGCGCGTCGAGGTACTCGACCTGACCGACCGTGCGCGGGTAGCCGTCCAGCAGGAAGCCGTGCTCGGCATCGGGCTCCTGCAGGCGCGACTTCACGAGCTCGTTCGTCAGGGAGTCCGGCACGTAGTCGCCGGCGTCCATGATCGCCTTCGCCTGCACACCGAGGGGCGTGCCCTCTGCCACGTTCTTGCGGAAGATGTCCCCGGTCGAGATCGCGGGGATCCCGAAGGAGTCGGCGATGCGGCCGGCCTGGGTGCCCTTCCCGGCTCCGGGAGGTCCGACGATGATGAGACGTGCGCTCAACGGAGAAGCCCTTCGTAGTGACGCTGCTGCAGCTGCGAGTCGATCTGCTTCACGGTCTCGAGACCGACACCCACGATGATGAGGATGCTCGCGCCACCGAACGGGAAGTTCTGGTTCGCGCCGAACAGCGCCAGTGCTGCCAGCGGGATGAGCGCGATGAGACCGAGGTAGAGCGAGCCGGGCAGCGTCACCCGGGTGAGGACGTAGTCGAGGTACTCGGCGGTCGGACGACCGGCACGGATGCCGGGGATGAACCCGCCGTACTTCTTCATGTTGTCGGCGACCTCTTCGGGGTTGAAGGTGATCGCCACGTAGAAGTACGTGAACCCGACGATGAGCAGGAAGTACAGGACCATGTAGAACCAGTTGTCACCCGAGGTCAGGTTGTTCTGGATCCAGGTCACCCACGCGGCCGGCTCGGAGCCGTCCGAGGGCTGGTTGAACTGCGCGATCAGGGCCGGCAGGTACAGCAGCGACGAGGCGAAGATGACGGGCACGACGCCGGCCATGTTCACCTTGATCGGGATGTAGGTGTTGTTGCCGCCGTACGTCCGCCGCCCGACCATGCGCTTGGCGTACTGCACGGGGATCCGCCGCTGTGACTGCTCGACGAACACGACGGCCATCATGATCACGAGTCCGACCAGGATCACGAACAGGAAGAGCTCGAACGACTGCGACTGCTCGATCGCCCAGAGCGCCGACGGGAACTGCGCCGCGATCGACGTGAAGATCAGGAGCGACATGCCGTTGCCGATGCCGCGCTCGGTGACGAGCTCGCCCATCCACATGATGAGGCCGGTACCGGCGGTCAGCGTGACCACCATCAGCATGATGGCGTACCAACTGTCGTTCGAGATGATCGACGTGCAGGACGCGGAGGCGTTGGTGCCGAACAGGGCGCCGGAGCGGGCGACCGTGATCAGGGTCGTGGACTGCAGCACACCGAGCGCGATCGTGAGGTAGCGCGTGTACTGCGTCAGCTTCGCCTGGCCGGACTGGCCCTCCTTGTAGAGGGTGTCGAAGTGCGGGATGACCACACGCAGGAGCTGCACGATGATCGACGACGTGATGTACGGCATGATGCCGAGCGCGAAGACCGAGAGCTTCAGGAGCGCGCCGCCGGAGAAGAGGTTGATGAGGTCGTAGAGACCGCCGGAGGACGACGCGCTGGCGAGACAGCTCTGCACGGCGGCGTAGTCGACGAACGGTGCCGGGATGTACGACCCGAGACGGAACAGCGCGATGATCGCGAGGGTGAAGCCGATCTTCTTGCGAAGATCAGGGGTGCGCATGATGCGCGCGACCGCTCTGAACACGATGACTCCGAACTTGTGGGACCGGGGCCGTCGATCGCGGCCGGACCGGTTTCGGTCGGCAGGGCCGACCTGGCCGACGGATGCCGGCCACTGTCAAGGAAACCGTAACGGCGGCCCGTGCGCAAACGCACGGGCCGCCGACGGGGGTTACTGGGAGACGGTGCCGCCAGCAGCCACGATCTTCTCGGCGGCGGACGCCGAGACCTTGTCGACCGTGACCGTGATCTTCACGGTGATGTCACCCTGACCGAGAACCTTGACCTTCTCGTTCTTGCGGACGGCGCCCTTGGCGACCAGGCCCGCAACGGTGACGTCGCCACCATCGGGGTAGAGCTCCGAGATCTTGTCCAGGTTCACGACCTGGTACTCGACCCGGAACGGGTTCTTGAACCCGCGGAGCTTCGGGGTGCGCATGTGCAGCGGCATCTGCCCACCCTCGAAGCCGACCCGGACCTGGTAACGGGCCTTCGTGCCCTTGGTACCACGCCCAGCGGTCTTGCCCTTCGAGCCCTCACCGCGACCAACACGGGTGCGGTCCTTCTTGGCGCCCTCTGCAGGACGGAGGTGGTGCAGCTTCAGCACCTGCACGCGCTCGTTCTTCTCGTCGCTCATGCGTCGACCTCCTCGACCTTCACGAGGTGCGCCACCGTCGCGATGTACCCGCGGTTCTGGGAGTTGTCCTCACGCTCGACCGAACGGCCGATGCGCTTGAGGCCCAGGCTGCGCAGGGTGTCGCGCTGGTACTGCTTCTCGCTGATAACGGACTTGATCTGCGTGATCTTCAGCATCGCCATCACGCACCTGCCTTCTCGGTCGCGGCACGCAGGGCTGCGGCCTCGGCCTGGAGCAGACGGGCCGGGACGACCCGCTCGACGTCGAGGCCACGACGGCTCGCGACGGCGCGGGGCTCCTCGAGCTGCTTCAGGGCCTCGACGGTCGCGTGCACGATGTTGATGGTGTTCGACGAGCCGAGCGACTTGCTCAGGACGTCGTGGATGCCGGCGCACTCGAGCACGGCGCGGACCGGACCACCGGCGATGACACCGGTACCGGGGCCGGCCGGACGCAGGAGGACGACGCCAGCGGCGGCTTCACCCTGCACCGGGTGCGGGATCGTGTTGCCGACGCGGGGGACGCGGAAGAAGTTCTTCTTCGCCTCTTCGACACCCTTGGAGATCGCCGTGGGGACCTCCTTGGCCTTGCCGTAGCCGACGCCCACGAGGCCGTTGCCGTCACCGACGACGACGAGCGCCGTGAAGCTGAAGCGACGACCACCCTTGACGACCTTCGAGACGCGGTTGATGGTCACCACGCGCTCGAGGAACTGGCTGTCGCCACCGCGGTTGTTGCGGTCGCGGCCCTGCTGACGGTCACGACCGCCACCACGACGGCCACGGTTGTCAGCGGAGTCGCGGTTGTTCGACGCGGAGCCCGCGGCGGTCTCGACCGGACGCTCGGCGACGGCAGGTGCCTCCGCCTCCTTGCCGGTCTTGGCGCCCTCGGTGGTCGCCTCGGCGGTTGCGTCGGTGGCCGTGGCCTCCGTGCTCGCCTCGGTGGTCTCCGTGGTCTCGACAGCCTCGGTCTCCGTGGCCTCGACGGCCTCGGTCTTGGCGTCTTCGTTGGTGTTCGCGTTGTCGCTCACAGGTTCAGCCCTCCTTCACGGGCACCATCGGCGATCGCGGCGACGCGACCGGCGTACTTGCTGCCACCGCGGTCGAAGACCACGGCCTCGACGCCAGCCGACTTCGCGCGCTCGGCGAGGAGCTCACCGACGCGACGGGCCTTGGCGGTCTTGTCGCCGTCGAACGAGCGGAGGTCTGCCTCCATCGTCGAGGCGCTTGCGAGGGTGTGACCCTTCGAGTCGTCGATGACCTGCACGAACACGTGACGCGACGAGCGGGTGACGGCGAGACGGGGACGAGCCTCGGTGCCGGTGATCTTCTTGCGGAGACGGTTGTGACGACGCGCCTTGGCGGCCGCCTTGCTCTTGCCTCGTGTCTTGAGGAGTCCCATGATCACTTACCTGACTTTCCGGCCTTGCGGCGCACGTTCTCGCCGGCGTAACGGACACCCTTGCCCTTGTAGGGCTCGGGCTTCCGGAGCTTCCGGATGTTCGCGGCGACCTCGCCGACAGCCTGCTTGTCGATACCGGCGACGGTGACCTTGTTGTTGCCCTCCACCGCGAAGCTGATGCCCGCCGGCGGCTCGACCGTGATCGAGTGGGAGTACCCGAGGGCGAACTCGAGGTTCGAGCCCTTGGCCGCGACACGGTAACCCGTACCGACGACCTCGAGGCCCTTGGTGTAGCCCTGGGTCACGCCGATGATGTTGTTGGCGATGAGGGTCCGGGTCAGTCCGTGGAGCGAACGCGACTCGCGCTCGTCGTCCGGACGGGTGACGAGGACCTGGTTCTCCTCGACCTTGGCCTGGATGGGCTCCGCGATGACGAGCGCGAGCTCGCCCTTCGGGCCCTTGACCGCCACGTTCTGACCGTCAACGGAGACGGTGACGCCGGCGGGGATGTCGATGGGGAGACGTCCGATTCGTGACATTGTCGATCACCACACGTAGGCGAGGACTTCCCCACCCACGCCCTTCTGCTCGGCTTCGCGGTCGGTCAGGAGGCCGGAGGAGGTCGAGAGGATCGCCACGCCGAGGCCACCGAGGACCTGGGGGATCTCCGTCGACTTCGCGTAGACCCGGAGGCCCGGCTTCGAGACGCGCTTGATGCCGGCGATCGAACGCTCGCGCTCGGGGCCGTACTTCAGGTCGATGGTGAGGGTCTGCCCGACTCGGGCGTCCTCCACCTTCCACTCGCTGATGTAGCCCTCACGCTTGAGGATGTCGGCGATATTCTTCTTGAGCTTGGAGCTCGGGAGCGCGACTGCGTCGTGGTGCGCGGAGTTCGCGTTCCGCAATCTGGTCAGCATGTCTGCGACCGGATCGGTCATCGTCATGATGTTCGTCCATTTCTCGCCTGGTTTCGACACCCGTTCCACGAATGCCGACCTGAGCGATCGAGTGATCCCGGGGCGGTTCCCCGAGATCGGTGTGTTCGTGCGTGCGGGCCGGAGGACGTGAATCCTCCGGCCCGCACCGCCCGAAGTAGTTTAGACCGTCTGCTCGTTGGAGCGGAACGGGAAGCCGAGCTGGCGGAGCAGCGCGCGTCCCTCGTCGTCCGTCTTCGCGGTGGTCACGACAGTGATGTCGAAGCCGCGGACACGGTCGATGCGGTCCTGGTCGATCTCGTGGAACACGGACTGCTCCGTGAGACCGAACGTGTAGTTGCCGTTGCCGTCGAACTGCTTGTCGCTGAGACCGCGGAAGTCGCGGATGCGGGGCAGTGCGAGCGTCACCAGGCGGTCCAGGAACTCCCACGCGCGGTCACCACGGAGGGTGACGTGCGCGCCGATGGCCTGACCCTCGCGCAGCTTGAACTGTGCGATGGACTTGCGGGCGATGTTGACCTGGGGCTTCTGACCCGTGATCGCCGTGAGGTCCTTGATGGCCCCCTCGATGATCTTGGAGTCACGAGCGGCCTCGCCGACACCGGTGTTCACGACGACCTTGACCAGGCCGGGGACCTGGTTGACGTTCGCGTAACCGAACTGCTCGGTGAGGGCCGTCTTGATCTCGGCCAGGTACTTCTGCTTGAGGCGCGGCTGGATCTTGCCAGCGGGCGCAGCAGTCGTGTCAGTCATCAGAGCTTCTCACCAGACTTCTTCGCGTAGCGGACACGGACGGTCTTCTTGACGCCGTCCTTCTCCACCTCTTCGGTGCGGAAGCCGACACGCGTCGGCTTCTTCGTCTTCGGGTCGACGAGTGCGACGTTCGAGACGTGGATCGAGGCTTCGTGCTGCTCGATGCCACCGGTCTTCGAACCACGCTGCGTCTGACCGACGCGGACGTGCTTCGTGACGAAGTTCACGCCCTCGACGACGACGCGGTTCTTGTCCTTGAGGACCTCGATGACCTTGCCCTGCTTGCCACGGTCGCCGCCACGCTCCTGCGTCGCGCCCGTGATGACCTGGACGAGGTCACCCTTCTTGATGTTCGCCATGGCTTACAGCACCTCCGGCGCGAGCGAGATGATCTTCATGAACTTCTTGTCACGGAGCTCGCGACCGACCGGACCGAAGATGCGCGTACCGCGCGGGTCGCCGTCGGCCTTGAGGATCACTGCCGCGTTCTCGTCGAACTTGATGTAGGAGCCGTCCTGACGACGGGTCTCCTTCTTGGTGCGAACGATGACTGCCTTGACGACGTCACCCTTCTTCACGTTGCCGCCGGGGATGGCGTCCTTCACCGTGGCGACGATGACGTCACCGAGGCCGGCGTAGCGACGACCCGAGCCACCGAGCACGCGGATGGTCAAGATCTCCTTGGCACCCGTGTTGTCGGCGACCTTCAGGCGGGATTCCTGCTGAATCACTGCTGTCTCCTATTCCGAAGCAGGCCGAGGCCTACTTGGCCTTCTCGAGGATCTCGACCAGGCGCCAGCGCTTGGAGGCGCTGAGGGGACGGGTCTCGCTGATCACGACGAGGTCGCCGACACCAGCGGTGCCGAGCTCGTCGTGGGCCTTCACCTTGGACGTACGACGGATGATCTTGCCGTAGAGCGCGTGCTTCACGCGGTCCTCGACCTCGACCACGATGGTCTTGTCCATCTTGTCGCTCGTCACGTAGCCGCGACGCGTCTTGCGGTAGCCGCGAGTGAGGGCGGCGGAGTTCTTCTCTTCGTTCGCCATTACTTCTCCTCGGCGGTCTCGGCCTCGGTCGACTCGGCCGGCTTGTCAGCCTTCTTCGTCGTCTTCTTGGCCTTGGGGGCGGTCTCGACGGGCGCGGGAGTGGCACGGATGCCGAGCTCGCGCTCGCGGAGGACGGTGTAGATGCGGGCGATGTCGCGCTTGACGGCACGGAGACGACCGTGGCTCTCCAGCTGGCCGGTGGCCGACTGGAAGCGGAGGTTGAAGAGTTCCTCCTTGGCCTTCTTCAGCTCGTCAGCGAGACGCTCGTTCTCGAACGTGTCGAGCTCCGTCGGACGGAGCTCCTTGGAACCGATCGCCATTATGCGTCGCCCTCCTCGCGCTTGATGATGCGTGCCTTGAGGGGCAGCTTGTGGATTGCACGAGTCAACGCCTCACGGGCGATCTCCTCGCTGACGCCGGAGAGCTCGAAGAGCACCCGGCCCGGCTTCACGTTCGCGACCCACCACTCGGGCGAACCCTTACCGGAACCCATGCGGGTCTCGGCGGGCTTCTTGGTCAGCGGACGGTCCGGGTAGATGTTGATCCAGACCTTGCCACCACGCTTGATGTGACGCGTCATGGCGATACGAGCGGACTCGATCTGACGGTTGGTCACGTACGCCGGGGTGAGGGCCTGGATGCCGTAGTCGCCGAAGCTGACCTTGGTACCACCGGTGGCCTGACCCGAACGCTTCGGGTGGTGCTGCTTGCGGTGCTTGACTCGACGGGGAATAAGCATGGTTACGCCTCAACTCCTGCGCCGGCCGGCGCGTCCTGCGGGGCCTGCTGCGGACGACGGTCACCGCGGTCGCCGCCACGACGGTCGCCGCCACGGTCGCCACGCTCACCGCGCGGGCCGCCACGACGCTCCGGGCGCGACGAACGCTGGTTCGCCTGCTCGCGAGCGAGCTCCTTGTTCGTGATGTCGCCCTTGTAGATCCAGACCTTCACGCCGATGCGGCCGAACGTGGTCCGGGCCTCGTAGAAGCCGTAGTCGATGTTCGCGCGCAGGGTGTGCAGCGGCACACGGCCTTCGCGGTAGAACTCCGAACGCGACATCTCGGCGCCGCCGAGACGACCCGACACCTGGATGCGGACACCCTTGGCGCCGGCGCGCTGTGCACCCTGCAGGCCCTTGCGCATGGCGCGACGGAACGCGACACGAGCGGAGAGCTGCTCGGCGATGCCCTGCGCGACGAGCTGGGCCTCGGTCTCGGGGTTCTTGACCTCGAGGATGTTCAGCTGGATCTGCTTCTTGGTGAGCTTCTCGAGCTCACCGCGAACGCGCTCCGCCTCGGCGCCGCGGCGGCCGATGACGATGCCCGGACGAGCCGTGTGGATGTCCACGCGGACACGGTCACGGGTGCGCTCGAGCTCGATGCGTGCGACGCCGGCGCGGTCGAGGGTCTTCTTCAGGTACTCGCGCACCTTGATGTCCTCGGCCACGTAGTCGGCGTAGCGCTGACCGGCCTTCTTGCTGTCGGTGAACCAGTGCGAGACGTGGTCCGTCGTGATCCCGAGACGGAAGCCGTACGGGTTGACCTTCTGGCCCATTACTTGCTCGCCTTCTTGCTCGTCGCGGCAACCTCGGCCTCGTCGGGCGTCGCGAGGACGACCGTGATGTGGCTGGTGCGCTTGTTGATGCGGAAGGCGCGGCCCTGGGCGCGCGGCTGGAACCGCTTCAGGGTCGTGCCCTCGTCGACGAAGACGCGGCTCACGTAGAGGTCGCGCTCGTCGAGGAAGCTGTTCGTCGAGTCCGCCTTGACCCGTGCGTTCGCGATCGCCGAGGCGACCAGCTTGTACACGGGCTCCGAAGCGCCCTGGGGGGCGAACTTCAGGATGGCGAGGGCCTCGTGGGCCTGCTTGCCGCGGATCAGCTCGATGACGCGACGGGCCTTCTGAGGCGTGACGCGGATGTGTCGCACGCGTGCGATCGACTCCACCATTTCGTTCCTCCTCTGCGTCGCCGCCTCAGCGGCGACGGCCCTTCTTGTCGTCCTTCACGTGACCACGGAAGGTGCGGGTCGGCGCGAACTCGCCGAGCTTGTGACCGACCATCGACTCGGTGACGAACACCGGGATGTGCTTGCGGCCGTCGTGGACGGCGATCGTGTGCCCGAGCATGTTCGGGACGATCATCGACCGACGCGACCACGTACGGATCACGTTCTTGGTGTTGGCCTCGTTCTGCGTGACGACCTTGCGGAGCAGGTGCTCGTCGACGAAGGGGCCCTTCTTCAGACTGCGTGGCATCTTCTGAACTCCTACTTGCGCTTCTTGCCGGCGTTACGGCGACGGACGATGAGCTTGTCGCTCGGCTTGTTCGGCTTGCGCGTACGGCCCTCGGACTGACCCCAGGGGCTGACCGGGTGACGACCACCGGACGTCTTGCCCTCACCACCACCGTGCGGGTGGTCGACCGGGTTCATCGCGACACCACGGACGGTCGGGCGGACGCCCTTCCAGCGCATGCGGCCGGCCTTGCCCCAGTTGATGTTCGACTGCTCGGCGTTGCCGACCTCGCCGATGGTGGCGCGGCAGCGTGCGTCGACGTTGCGGACCTCGCCCGACGGCAGACGGAGCTGCGCGTAGGGGCCGTCCTTGGCGACGAGACGCACCGAGGCGCCGGCGGAGCGAGCCATCTTGGCGCCGCCACCGGGGCGGAGCTCGATGGCGTGCACGACGGTACCCACGGGGATGTTGCGCAGCGGCAGGTTGTTGCCGGGCTTGATGTCGGCGCCGGGGCCCTGCTCGATGACGTCGCCCTGCTTGAGCTTGTTCGGCGCGATGATGTACCGCTTCGTGCCGTCCACGTAGTGCAGGAGCGCGATGCGCGCAGTGCGGTTGGGGTCGTACTCGATGTGAGCGACCTTGGCGTCGACGCCGTCCTTGTCGGAGCGACGGAAGTCGATCACGCGGTACTGGCGCTTGTGGCCACCACCGATGTGACGCGTGGTGATACGGCCGGAGCTGTTGCGACCACCGGTCTTCGGCAGCGGACGAAGCAGTGACTTCTCCGGAGTCGAACGGGTGATCTCAGCGAAGTCGGCGACCGACGAGCCGCGACGACCGGGGGTCGTCGGCTTGTAGTTACGAATAGCCATGATTTATCCCTCTGGTCCTCAGCCGACAGCCGTGAAGATGTCGATCGAACCGGACTTGAGCGTCACGATGGCGCGCTTGGTGTCCTTGCGCTTGCCGAGACCGAACTTGGTGCGACGGGTCTTGCCCGGGCGGTTCAGCGTGTTGATGCTCGCGACCTTGACGTCGAAGATCTTCTCGATGGCGAGCTTGATCTCGGTCTTGTTCGAGCGGGGGTCCACGATGAACGTGTACTTGCCCTGGTCGATGAGCGCGTAGCTCTTCTCCGAGACGACCGGCGAGATGATGACGTCGCGCGGGTCCTTGTTGAAGCCGCTCATGCGGTGATCTCCTTCGCGGTCTTCGACGCGATGAAGGCGTCGAGGGCGCTCTTGCTGAAGACGACGGCGTCCGAACGCAGCACGTCGTAGGCGTTGAGCTGGCCGTACGAGAGCGCGTGGACGTTCGACAGGTTGCGGATCGACTTGAGCGTCAGCTCGTCGTCCGTCTCGAGCACGACGAGCACGTTCTTGACGGGCGCGACCTTCTCGAGGAGCGTGCGGGCGGTCTTGGTCGACGGCAGTTCAGCCGCGACGAAGCCCTCCACAGCGGAGATGCGGCCACCGCGGGCGCGGTCCGAGAGCGAGCCGAGCAGAGCAGCGGCGATCATCTTCTTCGGGGTGCGCTGCGAGTAGTCGCGCGGGGTCGGTCCGTGGACGACGCCACCGCCGGTGTGCTCCGGAGCACGGACGGAACCCTGACGGGCGCGGCCGGTGCCCTTCTGCTTGAACGGCTTGCGACCGGCACCGCGGACTTCGCCACGGTTCTTGGTCTTGTGGGTGCCCTGACGCGCGGCTGCGAGCTGCGCGGTGACGACCTGGTGGATCAGCGGGACGTTGGTCTCGACGTCGAAGAGAGCTGCGGGGAGCTCGACGGTGCCGGACTTGGCACCCGATGCGTCGAGGACGTCGATCGTGGTTGCGGTCGTGGTGGCCATGATCACTTACCCTTCACGGCGGTGCGGACGAAGACGGAGCGGCCACGAGCACCGGGGACGGCGCCCTTGACGAGCAGCAGACCCTTCTCGGCGTCGACGGCGTGCACCGTGAGGTTGAGGACGGTCACGCGGTCGCCACCCATACGACCAGCCATGCGCATGCCCTTGAAGACGCGCGACGGGGTCGAGGAAGCACCGATCGAGCCGGGCTTGCGGTGGTTGCGGTGCGCACCGTGCGAGGCGCCGACGCCGTGGAAGCCGTGGCGCTTCATGACACCGGCGAAGCCCTTGCCCTTGGAGGTACCGACGACGTCGACCTTCTGGCCCGCCGTGAACGTGCCGTCCACGGTGAGCTCCTGGCCGAGCGTGTACTCAGCGGAGTCGTTGGTACGGATCTCGGTGAGGGTGCGACGCGGGGTCACGCCAGCGGCCTCGAAGTGGCCAGCGGCCGGCTTGTTGACCTTGCGCGGGTCGATGGCACCGGCGGCGATCTGGATCGCCTCGTAGCCGTCGCGCTCAGCGTTGCGGATCTGGGTGACCACGTTCGGGCCGACCTCGATCACGGTGACGGGGATGAACTTGTTGTTCTCGTCCCACACCTGGGTCATCCCGAGCTTCTTGCCGAGGAGGCCCTTGACGGTCTTGGTTGAGTTCGCCATTGGTCAGCCCCCTTACAGCTTGATCTCGATGTTGACGTCGGCCGGCAGGTCGAGTCGCATGAGCGAGTCCACGGCCTTCGGCGTCGGGTCGACGATGTCGATGACCCGCTTGTGCGTGCGCTTCTCGAAGTGCTCGCGCGAGTCCTTGTACTTGTGAGGGGAACGGATCACTGCGATCACGTTCTTCTCGGTGGGGAGCGGCACCGGGCCGACCACGGTTGCACCGGCACGGGTCACCGTGTCGACGATCTTCCGGGCCGACGTGTCGATGACCTCGTGGTCATACGACTTGAGCCGGATGCGGATCTTCTGTCCCGCCATGTGTCTCTTGTCCTCTCTGCGCCGCGCACCCTCTGGCCGCCTGACGCCGCTCGGTTCCGCATTCCTGCGGACCGTGCTGTTTTCCTGAACCAACCGGCCGCATCCACTGGGGATGACCGCTGTTCACCTGTCAACCTCGCGGGCGACCGTGGCCGTCCAGCGTGGGCAATCGACTGCCTCGCGCTCCGGGCGCAGCAGTGGTACACCGCGTCCGTCACCCTTCGGGGAGTCGTGTTCTGCTGCCTGCGGCCCAACCCAGCCCTGCTGAACAAGGGGGTTGTGCACTGCCAGAGCAGTGATCCTGTGGGCGTACACCCACGGGGAATTCGGAACCGGACAAGTCTCGCATAGCCCCGGCCCACGTGCAACCCGGGCGTGTCGCGAATTGCCGGGCGTGTCCCGCCGGCTCGCTTGCCCGGATCCACGCGGATCGGACGGCCTGGAGGCCCGGCTCGGCCCCGCAACGCGGAGCACCCTCCGGACGGGGTCCGGAGGGTGCGTCGACACGGGTCAGGAGACCGTCACTCGGCGGTCACCGGGGGCACGAACCACGGCGGGAACACGGCCACCCGAGGAGCGTGTCCACCGTGGTCGGCGAGCACGGCGCGGACGGTCTGCCGGGCCTTGTCGTTCGGCACGCCGATGACCGCGACCGACGTGAACGGCACGCTCGGTCCGGCGAGCAGCTCGAGGCCGTGCATCTCCGGGTCCGTGAAGTCGGTGCGACGGATCAGGTTCGTGCCGGCGTCGGGACCGACGGCGAACCGGACGTCGTCGGCGTCGGCGTCCTGGTCGGCGACGATCACCGAGGCACCGAACGCGGAGACCGGCACGACGAGCACGACGTAGTCGATGGCGCGGGTGCGGCGGGCGGCGTCCGACCAGCGCTCGCCCTCGGCGCCCGTGCGGAGCTCGTCCCAGCGGGTGGCGTCGGGCGACAGCGTGAACGGCACGTGGCCGGCGATCGAGGAGCCGTCGGGCGCCTCGGCCTCGGCGCGGGCGGCGCGGGTGCCGGCGGAACTGACGTCCACGACCGGCTCGGCCTGGTCGGACGCCAGGATCGCACCGGCACCGACGATGCCGTCGAGGTTGTCGATGTGGGTGACGTGGTGGGCGCGGAGCGCTGCGAACTCACGTGCTTCGGGCAGGTCGGCGGACGACGAACGGAGCGACGTCGGCGACCGGAGCGACGTCCCGGGCCCGGAGGCCGGCGGGTCGACGCGCAGGTTGGTGGTGATGCGG
Organism: Curtobacterium sp. MCSS17_006; assembly: GCF_003234215.1. Lineage (NCBI taxonomy): Bacteria > Bacillati > Actinomycetota > Actinomycetes > Micrococcales > Microbacteriaceae > Curtobacterium > Curtobacterium sp. MCSS17_006. The sequence goes on from NZ_QKSO01000010.1 coordinate 120,528, forward strand.
GTCCGGCGGGGTGCCGGGGTGGCTGGGATCTCCGACGCCTCGCGCTGCCGGGGTGCGCAGATGTCGCAGAGCTCGGTGGGGAATCCGTGGATGCACTCGTCGGTCACGACTGTTGTGGGTCCTTCCGTGCCGTGTGGGGGTGGTCCGGCACGTCGACCAACGCTACGTCATCCGGACGGCCCCCGGGTCATTGTCGGTAGAGCAGTGCCCGGACCTCGGCCTCTGCAGAAGCCAGGCGGTTCGGATCGATGGTCTCGCCGTGGTCGTACGCGTCGAGCAACCGGGGGTCGATGTAGCTCTGCCGGCACACCGTCGGGGTGTTGCCGAGCTCGTCACTGGCGGCCTTCACCGCGTGCGAGACGGCCTTCTTCCGCTTGGCCTGGGACGACTGCGGTCCGGTCTTCGCCAGGTCGACCGCGGCCGCGACCGTGCCGTGCAGGGTCCGGAAGTCCTTCGCGGTGAACTCGTCGCCCGCACGTTCCTTGACGTAGGCGTTGATGTCCTCGGCGGAGAGCGGCTCCCACTCCGCACCGCGACGCTCGCGGAACGAGAGCAACCGCGCGTTCGGCCCGCGACGCTTCATCCCGGCGATGACCCGCGCCAGGTCGTGGTCGTGGATCGACGACGACCACTCCTGCCCGCTCTTGCCGGGGAAGTCGAGCTCGATGTCGTCGCCCGACACGTGGGCGTGCGCGCACAGCAGCGTGGACAGCCCCCGGCTGCCGTGCTCGGTGGCGTACCGCTCGGACCCGACCCGGAGCGACCCCTGGTCGAGCATGCGGAACGCTGCGGCCAGCGCACGGCGGCGGTCCGGCTCGGGGCGACGGAGGTCCTGCGTGACGCCGCGGCGGGCGACCGGTAGGGACTCCGCCAGTGCCAGCGCACGGTCGTACTTGATCCGGTCCATCCGTTCACGCCAGGACGGGTGGTACATGTACTGGCGGCGCCCCGCACCGTCCGTGCCGGTGGCCAGGATGTGGCCGTTCGCGTACGGGGAGATCCAGACGTCGTCCCACGCCGGCGGGATCACGAACTCCTCGAGCCGACGGCGTTCGTCCGGGTCCGTCACGGTGTTGCCGTCGGGATCGCGGAACGAGAAACCGCGTCCGGAACGGACGCGGTGGTAGCCGCGACCGGAGGTCGCGGATCTGCGGAGGCGGGTCACGCGATCGAGCCAACTCCGTGACGCCTGTGACGGGTCACGGGGCGGACAGGAGGCCCGTGGCGGGCCCTGCCCCGGTCCTCCTGTCTGGTGCCCCGTACGGCCCGCCAGTGGCCGGGTACGACGAAGCGGGGCCGGGCCCGAAGGCCCGACCCCGCTGTCGCAAGGAACCGGAGTTACTTGATGATCTTCTCGACCGTACCGGCACCGACCGTACGACCACCCTCACGGATGGCGAAACGGAGGCCCTCTTCCATGGCGATCGGCTGGATCAGCTCGACCGTCATGGCGACGGTGTCACCGGGCATGACCATCTCGGTGCCCTCGGGCAGCGTGATGACGCCGGTGACGTCCGTGGTGCGGAAGTAGAACTGCGGGCGGTAGTTCGCGTAGAACGGGTTGTGACGCCCACCCTCGTCCTTGGTCAGGATGTACGCGTTCGCCTGGAACTCGGTGTGCGGCGTGACCGAACCCGGCTTCACGACGACCTGGCCGCGCTCCACGTCCTCGCGCTTGAGGCCACGGATGAGCAGACCGGTGTTGTCACCGGCGACCGCCTGGTCGAGCAGCTTGCGGAACATCTCGATGCCCGTGACGGTGGTCTTCTGCGTCGCACGGATGCCGACGATCTCGACCTCGGCGTTCAGGTTGAGCGTGCCACGCTCGACGCGACCGGTGACGACCGTGCCACGACCGGTGATCGTGAAGACGTCCTCGATCGGCATCAGGAACGGCTGGTCGGTGGCGCGCACCGGGTCCGGCACGTGCTCGTCGACCTGGGCCATGAGGTCCTGGACCGACTTGACCCACTTCTCGTCGCCCTCGAGCGCCTTGAGCGCCGAGACCTGCACGACGGGGGCGTCCTCGTCGAACTGCTGCGAGCCGAGGAGCTCGCGGACCTCGAGCTCGACGAGCTCCAGGATCTCCTCGTCGTCCACCATGTCGGACTTGTTCAGTGCGACGACGATGTAGGGGACGCCGACCTGGCGGGCGAGCAGGACGTGCTCACGCGTCTGGGGCATCGGGCCGTCGGTGGCGGCGACCACGAGGATCGCGCCGTCCATCTGTGCCGCACCCGTGATCATGTTCTTCACGTAGTCGGCGTGACCGGGGGCGTCGACGTGCGCGTAGTGACGCTTCTCGGTCTGGTACTCGACGTGCGAGATGTTGATCGTGATGCCGCGCTGGCGCTCCTCGGGAGCGTTGTCGATCTGCGCGAAGTCGCGGGCCTCGTTGAGGTCCGGGTACTGGTCGTGCAGAACCTTGGTGATCGCCGCCGTGAGCGTGGTCTTGCCGTGGTCGACGTGACCGATGGTTCCGATGTTGACGTGCGGCTTGGTGCGCTCGAACTTGGCCTTGGCCACTGTGGGTCCTCCTCAGGACTCGGAAGCGTCACCCCCGGCCGGCCCTGGATGGGCTCGGGACCGTTGGTGCGCGGTGTGTGTCTGTACTTTACTTGGTGGCGAGGGGCCCGTCGCCGGGCGCCCCCGCCTGTGGAGAAGCGCTGAGCGCTACTCCCCCGCGTTCTTCGCGATGATCTCCTCGGCGACCTTGGCCGGGACCTGGCTGTAGGTCTCGAAGGTCATCGAGTAGACCGCACGACCAGAGGTCTTCGACCGCAGGTCGCCGACGTAGCCGAACATCTCGGACAGCGGCACGCTCGCGCGGACCACCTTGACGCCCGAGGCGTCCTCCATCGAGGCGATCTGGCCACGACGGGAGTTCAGGTCACCGATGACGTCGCCCATGTACTCCTCAGGAGTACGGACCTCGACGGCCATGATCGGCTCGAGGATCGCCGGGCCGGCCTTGCGAGCCGCTTCCTTGTAGGCGATCGAACCGGCGATCTTGAACGCCATCTCGGACGAGTCGACGTCGTGCGCCGCGCCATCCTTGAGGATGGCCTTCACGCCGACCGTCGGGTAGCCAGCGAGGATGCCGACCTGCATGGCGTCCTGGATACCGGCGTCGACCGACGGGATGTACTCGCGCGGGACACGGCCACCGGAGGTCGCGTTGACGAACTCGTAGACCTTCTCGCTCGTGACCTCCATCGGCTCGAGCGCGATCTGCACCTTCGCGAACTGGCCGGAACCACCGGTCTGCTTCTTGTGGGTGTAGTCGTAGCGCTCGACGATCTTGGTGAGCGTCTCGCGGTAGGCCACCTGGGGCTTGCCGACGCTCGCCTCGACGTGGAACTCGCGCTTCATGCGGTCGACGAGGATGTCGAGGTGGAGCTCGCCCATGCCCTTGATCGTCGTCTGACCGGTCTCGGCGTTGAGCTCGACGCGGAACGTCGGGTCCTCTTCGGCGAGCTTCTGGATGGCCGTGGAGAGCTTCTCCTGGTCGGCCTTCGTGTTCGGCTCGATGGCGACCTCGATGACCGGCTCCGGGAACGTCATCGACTCGAGGACGACCTGGTTGGTCGGGTCGCACAGGGTGTCACCGGTGGTGGTGTCCTTGAGGCCGATGACCGCGTAGATGTGGCCTGCGGTCACGTTGGCGACCGGGTTCTCCTTGTTGGAGTGCATCTGGAAGATCTTGCCGATGCGCTCCTTCTTGCCCTTGGTCGAGTTGATGACCTGGGCACCGGACTCGATCGAGCCGGAGTAGACGCGCACGTAGGTCAGACGACCGAAGAACGGGTGCACCGCGACCTTGAACGCGAGGGCCGAGAACGGCTCCGACGCGTCGGGCTTGCGGATGATCTCCTTCTCCTCGTCCTTGACGTCGTGGCCGATCATCGGCGGCACGTCGAGCGGGGACGGGAGGTAGTCGATGACGGCGTCGAGCATCGGCTGGACACCGCGGTTCTTGAACGCGGAACCGCAGAGGACCGGGTAGAGCGTGCTGCTCACCGTGAGGGCACGGATGGCTGCCTTGATCTCGGCGACCGAGAAGTCGGTGTCGCCCTCGAGGTAGCGCTCCATGAGGACGTCGTCTGCCTCGGCCACGCGCTCGATGAGCTTCTCGCGGTACTCGGCGGCGCGGTCCTGCAGGTCGGCCGGGATCTCTTCGATCTCGTACTTCGCGCCCATCGCGACGTCACCCTTGGCGTCGCCGCGCCAGGTGAGTGCACGCATCTGGACGAGGTCGACGACGCCTTCGAACGAGCTCTCGGAGCCGATCGGCAGCTGGAGCACGAGGGGCTCCGCGCCGAGGCGGTTCACGATGGTGTCGACGGTGTAGTAGAAGTCGGCGCCCAGCTTGTCCATCTTGTTGACGAAGCAGATACGCGGGACGTCGTACTTGTCGGCCTGACGCCAGACGGTCTCGGACTGGGGCTCGACGCCCTCCTTGCCGTCGAAGACGGCGACCGCACCGTCGAGGACGCGGAGCGAGCGCTCCACCTCGACCGTGAAGTCCACGTGACCGGGGGTGTCGATGATGTTGATCTGGTTGTTGTCCCAGAAGCAGGTCGTCGCGGCCGACGTGATCGTGATGCCGCGCTCCTGCTCCTGCGCCATCCAGTCCATCGTGGCAGCGCCGTCGTGGACCTCACCGATCTTGTGCGTGATGCCCGTGTAGAACAGGATGCGCTCGGTCGTCGTGGTCTTGCCGGCATCGATGTGCGCCATGATGCCGATGTTGCGGACCTTGTTCAGGTCGGTGAGCACGTCCTGTGCCACAGGGTTCCTCCGGAAGAGTTGTAGGAGAGGTTGGCGGCCGTCCGGGCGCCGGGGTTCTTGACCACCGGCACCCGGACGGTGCCGGGACTACCAGCGGTAGTGGGCGAAGGCCTTGTTCGACTCGGCCATCTTGTGCGTGTCCTCGCGGCGCTTGACCGCGGCACCGAGACCGTTCGACGCGTCGAGGATCTCGTTCATGAGCCGCTCGGTCATCGTCTTCTCGCGACGGGCCTTGGCGTACGAGGTGAGCCAACGGAGCGCGAGGGTGTTCGCGCGGTGCGGCTTGACCTCGACCGGGACCTGGTAGGTCGAGCCACCGACGCGGCGGCTACGGACCTCGAGGGTCGGACGGACGTTGTCGAGCGCCTTCTTCAGCGTCACGACGGCGTCCTGCTGGTTCTTGGCGGAAACGCCCTCGAGTGCACCGTAGACGATGCGCTCGGCGAGGCCCTTCTTGCCGTCGAGCAGGATCTTGTTGACGAGCTGGCTGACGATCGGCGCACCGTAGACCGGGTCGGCGACGACGGGACGCTTGGGGGCGGGACCCTTACGAGGCATCTAACTCAACCCTTCTTCGCGCCGTAGCGGCTACGAGCCTGCTTACGGTTCTTGACTGCCTGGGTGTCCAGGGCGCCACGGATGATCTTGTACCGCACACCCGGGAGGTCCTTCACACGACCGCCGCGGACGAGCACCATCGAGTGCTCCTGGAGGTTGTGGCCCTCACCGGGGATGTAGGCCGTGACCTCGGTGCCGTTCGAGAGCTTGACACGAGCGACCTTGCGCAGTGCCGAGTTCGGCTTCTTGGGGGTGGTGGTGTAGACGCGGGTGCACACACCACGCTGCTGGGGGTTCGCCTTCAGGGCGGGCGCCTTGGTCTTGGTGACCTTCGGCGTACGACCCTTGCGAACCAGCTGCTGAATAGTAGGCAACTGTTCTCCTGGTTCTTCGCTCGTGCTCTCTGGCCGGCGCGTTCCGCCGGCTTCCTCGTCCCACGCTGAGCACCGCCGGACGGCGGGTGTTCGAGTGGGGGACGGAGTGGTCCGGCTGGGCGATCCCGCTCGCCGGACTTTTCGGGCGCGCCCGAGGGCGCACACCCGGTAGAGACTACCCGCGTAACGGGACGAAATCAATCCGGGTCGCCCCGGGAACCGACACCGTCATGAGCCGGTGTCGGACGACCCGTTGCCCACCGCCGAGCGGAACGTCGCGCCGTCGCTCGAGAAGCCGGTGACGTACCCGCTCGCGTTCACGTTGAGCGGCCCCGCGGACGCCGTTCCGGTGCCGGCAGCGCCCGAGATGTCGGCCGTGTACTTCGCCCGGCCGGGCGCCGTCGTCGTGATCAACCAGCCGTTCGTCGTCCAGCTGCCGACCCGGACCGTCGGCCGCGTCTCGAGCGTCCACTTCTGGTTCGAGTACGTGTACGCGGGGTTCTGCCCGTACGCGTAGAAGCTGCACCCGGCGGGGGCGGCGTCGGCGGAGGCGATGCAGCCGTCCACCCAGTCGTCCACCGCTCGCTTGGCAGCCTGCTGCCCGGCGGTGGTCAGGGTCGTGGTCATCTGCACCGGGGTCGAGGTCGACCGACCGAACCCGCTGACGCTCGCCGATCCCCCACGGGCCGTGGTCCACTTGCCGCCGTCGAAGGCGACGTCGTACGTGCCGGGCAGTGCACGGAGGCTCACCGTGCCGTCCTTCGCGGTCTCCACGTTCCGGCCGGCGACGGTGACCGCCGCACCGGACGGCCCCCGCACGGCGACGGCGACCGATCCGAGCTCGGGGGCCTGCAGCTCCCAGATCGGGAACACACCCCAGTCCGTCCCGGTCTTGTCCAGCGTGAAGGTCGCAGCGACGTCCTGCCCGCCCTGGCGCAGGTACGCGCGGACCGTCGCGGTGTCGCCGTCCGTGCGCGTCGCGGCGACGCGGTAGCCCGTGACCTTGTCCGATGCCTTCGCGTAGGCGGCTTCGCCGAGCAGCACGTCGGTCTTCTCGCGTTCGATGCCCGCGTCGTCGAGGGCATCGGCCACGCGTCCGGCCGTCAGGTCGTCGAGGAACGCCCGCACCGGGCGGTCCGCCGAGTGCGAGGAGGAACCGACCGAGTACCCGACGACACCGGCCACGAGCAGCAGGACGACCGCCGTGCCGCCCGAGATGATGCCGATGAGCTGGCCGCGACGGAGCTTCCGGCGAGGACGCTGCGTCACCGGTCCGGGCACCCCGGGCATCCCGGTGAATCCGGGGGCTCCTGCACCGGGACTTGGACTCTGGGCCGTTGCCCCGGACGTTCCGTCGGTCCCACGGATCGAGGCCACCGGCGGGACGGCGCCCCAGCCGCCCTGCTGGTCCGGATCCTGCGCGTGCTGGTCGCTCATCGTTCCCCCGTTGCGTGTGCGTCGTGCCCTGCGAACACTACCGTCCGGCGGGTTCCTCGCCCGCGTTCGTCCGGTTCGGCCCGGAGCGCTCGTCAGGCCTGTCCGGACGCGCCGTCCCGGCCGCGCCAGAGCCGCCCCCGGTCCGTGCCTGGTGGCGAGCCATCGTGATCCCGCCGAGCACCGACAGGAGCGCCACCACGACGGACCCGACCACGAACGGCCCGAGGGCGTAGCCCGCGGGGAAGACGAGGAGCTCCGTCGCGTCCGAGCGGACGAGCGCGTAGCCCACGGCTCCGACGCCGAGCATGACCAGGTAGACCGTCGCCGCGGCCACCAGCGCCGTGACCCCGGGGTTGCCGTCGCGCACGCCGGCCGCGGTCGCGAGGAAGACCACCACCGCGCCACCGACCACCATCGCGGGCCCGAGGTACGGGGTGGCGTCGGGCTGCGAGATGACCTCGACGTCGGCGAGCAGCGCTTCGAAGCCCGTGACGGCGATCACGAGCGCGATGAAGAGGACGGACGTCATCGTCGCGATCAACCACCGGGACATGGGCCGATCGTATCGCCGACCAGCTGGTCAGCGAGCGGGTTCGGCGTGGTCCGTGTCGTCGGCGTGCTCGCGACGGTCCGCCCGGTCGGACTGCTCCTGCGCTGCGGCGACCAGGGCGAGCGCGATCGTCGCCGTGATGATCGGGACGGTCTCCGTCATGGGGGCGGGCGCGGAATCCGGCATCGTCGCGGCCGTCTCGTCCGTCGGGTCCGTCGGGTCGTCGGACTGGAGGCCCGTGGCGGCGTCCGCCTCGGCGGTGTCCTCCGGCTCGTGGTCGCGCAGCGCCGGGCCGATGACCGGCAGCACCCCGGTGGTCGCGGCCGGCTCGGCGTGCAGGACCGGCGGCTCGCTGGACACGGATCCGTCGCGCTTCGCCGCGCGACGCGCTCGGCCCATCTTCACCAGGACGACGACGGCGACGATCGCCCAGATCCCGTTGACGATGGTCGAGGGGACGGCGTGGTGCGCGGCGACGTTGATGGCCACCGCGAGGCCGCCGACGAGGTTGAACAGCTGGTAGAGCGGGCCGTTCGGGATCTTGCCGGTGGAGAACAAGATGTAACCGGCTAGAACGGTTACTGCGCCGAACCAACCCAGGAATTCCACGATTCCGACCAACACGCGCGACTCCGGGCACGACGAGGAACGGCCGGTTCGAGCCGACCGTTCGAGAGGGGATGAGCAGCCGCGATCACGGCGTCTGGTGCATCGTAATCACAACGACGGGTGTCGCGGAAGTGGGGTCGGCGTGGCGCGGACGACCCCAGTCCGTGGGGGTCGGGTCAGCCCTTCGCGGCCGTGTCCGAGTCGGCGGCCAGGACGTACACGTAGCCACCGAACGTCCACGTCGTCGCAGCCGCCGCGGCCGGGTCGGTCGACTCCTGCGAGATGGAGGACGACACCGTGGTGACGAGGAAGAGTCGAGCGCCGTCCTGCATGCCGCCGACGAAGGACAGGGCCTGGTCGAACGACCCGTCGACCGACACGGAGACGGGGATGGCCGAGAAGTTCGCGGCCGAGATCGCCGGGTCGGTCACCGGCGCCGTCGCGGCGCCGGTGGATGCCGCGGTCGGCTCGGGCGTCGCCTCGTCCGTCGCGGAGGCCGACGAGTCCTCGGTGCCCGCGGCAGTCGAGGCTGCGACGGGGGCGGTGTACGCCACAGCGTCCGACGTCGTGATCGCGGACACCTTCACACCCGCCCGGGCCGCGACGCTGTCGACAGCACCGTAGAAGGCGGACATGTTCGCACTCGACGGCACCGAGGTGGTGAGCTCCGCGAGTTCCGCCTTCATCGCCGGCAGGGACTTCGCGCGGTCCTTGAGCCGGGCGAGTTCCGCCGCCGTCGTCCGGTTCGTCGCGTCCACCGACACCTGGTCGGTACGGTCGCTCGCGGCCTGTGCGAGATGTGGCTGCACGCCGAGGAAGAACCCCGCGAGTGCCACCACGACCATCGCCACGACGGCGAGGAGCATGTTGAGTCGGTTGCGGGTCATCTCACTCGCCCTTGTCCTGGTACTTGCCGTCGAAGGCGGCCTGGTCGACGTGGATCGTCATGTTCACCGTGTACGTCCCGGTCGTCGGGTCGAGCGTGACCGAGTTCGCGGTCGCGTCGACGAAGCCCTTGAGCCCCTTGACGGCATCGAGCCACGACGGAACGGACGGCAGCGTCGGGCTCTGCGCGTCGATGGTCAGGGTCGCGACACGCTGCCCCTGGAGCGGGGTGTCGGCCTGCGCGTAAGTCTCCAGCGGCGTGGCCGAGTCGATCGCGACGCCGGTGATCTCGACTCCCGCCGGGAGCGATGCCTTCAGCGAAGCGAGGTACGGCTGCCAGGCGATCTCCGTGGCCCCGCCGACCGACTGCGCGGCTTCACGCAGCGCGGTACCGGCCTCCGTGTCCCGGACCTCGCGGTAGTTCGCCTGCTGCTGCAGGAGTGACAGGGTCTCGTCCTGCGCGTGGGTCAGGTCGTCGTGCGCCTGGCTGGACAGGAGGCTGGCTCCGGCGGTCGCGATCCCGACCACGATCGCCACGAGGACGACGCCCGCCCACATCCGACGGACGACACGGCTGCTGCGTCGATCGGCGAGGACCTCGGTGGGCAGCAGGTCGACACTGGGGCGGCCCCCGACGACGATCTCGCTGGGCGTGGTCCGACGCTGACGCTTGACGCGCTCCGCGGTCTCGGCGGCGACACGCAGGGCCGGGTCGGGCGCTGCTCCTCGACGGCGACTCCGCCCAGAGCGCGAGGGCTTCGACTTGGTCGACTGGCTCATGCTGCCTTCCCTCCCGCGGCGAGTCCCCATGCCACCGCGATCGATGCGCCGTGGGCGTGCAGGTCCTCGACCCGGATGGACTTCGCGAGCGCGACGTTCGCGAACGGTGCCCCGAACCGGACGGGCGTCCGGGTGAACTCCGAGAGCGCCGCGGCGAAACCGGGGAGCGCAGCTGCAGCACCGCAGAGCAGGATCTCGCCGACGGGCTCGGCAGGGTGGGTGTTGACGAAGTAGTTGACGGTGTTGCGGAGACTCGAGAGCAGTTCGCCCATCGTCTCGCGGACCGCCGCGACCGCGAGCGCGTCGTCGCCGGTCCGCGCCCGCTCGGGATCCATGCCCAGGTGGCGCTTGACGGCTTCGGCCGCTCCCTCGTCGATCGTCAGCCGACCGGCGAGGAGCCGCGTGATGTCGTCGCCGCCGGTCGGCACGATGCGGACGAACTTCGGGACGCCGTCGGTGACGATGACGACGGTCGTCGTGTTGCCGCCACACTCGACGATGGCCACGGTGCCCGACCGGCTCACCGGCGCGAGGACACGTGCCAGGGCGAACGGGATGAGGTCGACACCGACCGGCTTGAGCCCGGCGTTCTGGACCGCGCGGACGTTGGCGAGCACGGCGTCCTTCACCGCGGCGACGAGGAGACCGCTCACGGTGGGGCCGTTCTCCCCCGTCTCCTCGCTCGTCGGGTAGAAGTCGAGGATGGCGTCGCCCACGGGCACCGGGAGCATGTCCTGCACCTGGAAGGGCAACGATTCACGGATCTGCGCGATGGGGGCCTTCGGGACCGTCAGGTCGCGCGACAGCACTCGCTGGTTGCCCATGCCGAGCACGACGTCCTTCGAGCGGAAGCGCCCGAGCGACCAGAGCTGTCGGAGCGCACCCGCGACGGTGTTCGGCTCGAGCACCTCCCCCTGCTTCGTCGCGCCCGGGGGCACGGGCACCTCGGCGAACCGCAGGATCGTCGGTCTCGGCTTGTCGGCGTCCTGGACCTCGACAGCACGTATCGCGGCGGCGCCGATGTCGACGCCCACGATGCTCTTCGACATGGGTGGTCCTTCCGTGACCGTCTTCGGGTCGGTCTGGTGGGTCAGCGCGCGACGAGGCGTCAGGCGAGTCCGAGGAGGCGCAGGTAGCCGTCCCATGCGGGGGCACCGACGGCGATGCCGAGCCAGGCACCCGCGAGCATCCAGGGGCCGAACGGGATCCCGCTGCGACGGCCCGCCCGGCGCACGACCAGGAGGACGACTGCGAAGCTACCTCCGAGCAGGAACGCCGCGAAAGAACCCACTGCGAGGGGTCCCCATCCGAGGTACGCCAGCACGAGGCCGAGCACGCCGGCGAGCTTCACGTCACCGAGCCCCATCCCGCCGGGCACCGCCAGCGCGAGCACGAGGTAGACGCCGCCGAGGACGACCAGGCCGATGAGGCCCCGGAGCGCGGCGCCCCAGTCCCCGGACGCCGCCGACGCCGCCAGCAGGAGCAGGGGCAGCACGACGTAGGCCGGCAGCACGATCCGGTTCGGCAACGTGTGGGTGTCGAGGTCGATGAGCGTCAACGAGATGCTGATCGCCATCAGGTAGAGGAGTGCGACGAGCAGGATCGCAGCGTGGATCGTTCCGGGAACGCCGTCCGGCGCCGCCAGCGGCGACCACGGTGCGAGTACCGAGAGCAGCGTCACCGCGACGAACAGGAGGCCCGTGGCGGCTTCGACGAGCGGGTACCGGGCCGAGATGGGCGCGCCGCAGTCGCGGCACCGGGCGCGCAGGACGAGCCATGAGATCACGGGCACGTTGTCGCGACCTCGGATCGCGTGACTGCATCCGGGGCAGGAGCTGGCCGGCGCGACGACGGACATGCTCGCGGGCACCCGGTACACGACGACGTTCAGGAACGACCCGATCGCGAGACCGAGCACACCGACCAGCGCGGCGACGAGGGGCGCCACCGAGGCGAAGGAAGCCACGGTCACTTCCCCGTCGGGGTGCCGTCGGCGCGGAAGGCCGTGGCCGACTCGGTCTCGGTCGTCACACCGTAGGTGGTCGAGACCGGCTGCAGGAACTTGGGCGGGGCCGAGGACTTGAGTCTGCTGTCGTACGAGTACGCCTTCGCGTACCCCGTCAGCAGGCCGTTGCCGTACGAGGTGCGGACCGAGCCGCGGAACTGCTGGGCGATCGATCCGTAGATCGTGAGGATGCCGAGGTTCGACCCGTACTGGCTGTTCTGGACGTTGAACGTGCCGAGGTTGCTGGCGATGGCCGCGTCGATCTCGATGTTCTTGGTCGGCGCCGTGTTCGTCGAGTAGGAGCTGCTGCCCGTGTTGCAGACCGTGTTCGACCAGCCGGAGTAGCTCGAGCACGACACGGGGTTGTAGACGGAGACCGCCTTCTGCCCGACGAGCCCGAGCATGTCGTCGGAGGTCCGGCCGTTCTGGTAGACGATGTTCCCGGTCACGTACAGGAAGTTCTCCGCGGCGAGGGTCATCTGTCCGCCGAAGGACCCGGAAACGAAGGCATCACCGCTTCGGCACCCGTAGTACCCGGCATCCCCGCGCGTTCCGGTGAACTCGCCGTTGAGCGGGTACCCCAGGCCGTTGCCGTAGTCCGAACTCGTCGAGGTCCCCGACTTGACCGTCTGCTGGCAGTAGACCGGCGAACCCGCGTTCACGGTCCCGTTGACCGTGCCGGACGGTGTGGCGCTGGACGCCCAGTAGTTCGGGTCACCGACCGTCGACGGCACGCTCTGCACGTAGACCAGGTTCGCGGGCAGCGTGGGGACGACGGCACCGGTTCCCCGGAGAGCAGCGACTGAGCCGCACAGGGCGTCGTTCCCCGGGCCCGGTGCGATGGCGCTGCCGTTGGCGTTGCCCTTGACCTGTGTGGAGATGGTCCACGGTGAGACCACGCGCATCTTGCCCCCGGCGAGGAACGTGATGGACGTCGGACCGGTGTACAGGCACCCGGGCTTCGCCACCTTCTCGGGGATGTCGGTCCGTGCCTCCTGCTTCATGTTCGCGTTGGTGCTCGGCATGGGGAGCGTCCCGACGTTCTTGATCCTCCCGCTGATGAACTTCGTGGACGAGCGGCAGGCGGAGTCGATGGTCGTCGCCTTGCTCGTGTAGAAGAAGTCGGCGGGCCCCGTGTCCTGCACGCTCGAGTTGAACGTCGCTCCGCAGGCGGTGATGACGTCGTTCGACCGGACCGGCCCGTCGAGGACGTCACCGCTGGCGAACGTGACGGCTTCACAGCTGCTGCTGGAGCTCCAGTCGTCGTCGTTGCGGTGGTTCGAGACGCAGCCGGCGTTCGTCAGGCTCGGGTCCTGGGACTCGTAGTTCGTGAAGTACAGGTAGTTGACGAAGCCGTCGCCGCGGAGGTCCACGACGATGGTCCTCGTCGTGGCACCGGCCTTCCCCGTCACGCGCAGGCGGACCTTGCCGGTCGTCGAGTAGTCGGAGTTGTCGACCTCGTACCGGTAGGACTGGTCGGTGCTCCCGACCACGTTCGCCCACGAGCCGTCCTTCGCGGTGCCGAAGGCCTTGTTCGCCGGATCTGCCGTGTACGTGCTCGTCGACGAGAACGCGGTGCGCACGCCGTACTTGACGTAGGCGTTGTCGGCTGCCAGGCGGCCCTGGTAGTCGGAGAGACCCGCGTACGCGGCCGCGATCGCCTTGTTGTAGTTCGTGTCGGTCGTCGCTTTCGTCGCACCGCTCGTCGCGGTGGCGACGACGAGGGACAGCACGATCATGAGCACCGCACCGATCCCGATGACGGCCGCGAGGGCGACCCCGCGTTCGTCGTCTCGGGCACGCAGGCCTCGGAGGATCCGGATGAGCATCATGACTCCGTGGCTGCGCCGTAGTCGAGGTTGCGCAGGTTGATGGTGGCCTGGAACGTGCTGTCGTTGACGGTCACGCCGCCCGTCGACCCCACGGTCAGCGCCACGCGGACGGACCGGATCGTGTCGTAGGTGGCATTCGCCGGCGCGGACACGGGACCGTCGTCCGCGTTGACGTACGAGAAGAGCGTGCCTGCCCGGACCACGTCGGCGAGCCACAGCGTCCGGGTGGCGCCGGTGAACGTGCAGTACCCGCCGGCCGGGCAGTCGCCCCGCTGCAGCTGCATGCGCAGCCGGTTCGACACGACGTCGACCGTCACCTTGGTGAGCCCGGCCCGTGCGCTCGACAGGTCGACACCCGAGTAGAACTGCACGCTCCTGCCAGTGGCGCTCACGAACGCGGGCGCACTGACCGTCTTGCTCACCTGCCACCGCGAGGCCTCACGCAGGTACCGGCTGAGCTGCGTCATCGACGTGGTGCCCTGTCGGGTGCTGTCGTTGACCGAGGACACCGTGCGCTGCGCCTTCGAGATCGACACGAAGAAGCTCCCGACCAGGGTGAGCAGCAGCGACGTCACGAGCATGGCGACGAGGAGCTCCACGAGCGTGATCCCGCGTTGATCGCTACGCAGACGACGGAGGAGGGCGCGCATCAGCCGGCCGGCCTCGGGTCGACGAGCACGACGCCATCGGTGACGGCTCCGTTGCTGACCATCGCGGTGTTGGTGGCGGTGACCGTGAGCGGCGTCGTCGCCGCGCCCGCGGTGCCGCCCGTGAACAGCTTCCAGGTTCCCCACGGCAGGGCGATCGTCATGCTGTCGGACGTCGGCTTCGGGAAGCTCAGGGTCATCCCCTTCGCGCAGCCGGGATCGCCGTTCACGGCTGTCGTGGTCTTCGCGGTGATGAAGAGCGCCTTGTCCGGCTTGGCGAGCGTGATCGCGCCCATGCTGATCGGGATCGGCCCGGTCGCGTCCTTGAACTCCGTCGCCGTCCCCTTCTTGCCGGCCTTGTTGGCGGTCGTCCAGGCACCTGGTTCCGGGCCCAGGCAGGTCGCTGCGGCGTCGGACGACACGTCTGCGGAGTACAGACCGGCCACCGCCTGGTACCCCGAGGGGAACGGGAACAGGGCCGCGCTCGTCGGGGCGGGGTTCAACACGGTCGTACCCGACGTCCCGTTGGTGATCGACAAGGGCAGGTTCGTCGGCAGGATCGCGGACGATGCCGGCGAGGTCACGTACTTGAACGAGTAGGTCGTCACCTTGTCGAAGGTGAAGGCGGCGGCACCGGAGCTCCCGACCGACACCGTCACCGACTGCGATGACGGACTCAGCTGTTGGGTCGAGTCGATGTACCCGGTGCGGGCGACCGACACCTTGTAGGTCCCGGGCGCGACGCCGGCCACGTAGGTGCAGCCCTCCGCGTCCGTCGCCGGGAACGTGACCCCGGCGGGGCCACCGCTCACGGTCGGCACGACCCCGGAGACGCCGATCCCGTTCGCGTTCGTCACGCCGACGAGGATCGAACCCGTGGTGTCCGAGTTGATGTTCGTGAGTGGAGCGATGGCGCTCGACATCTCGACCTGCTGGTTCCCGGACGCTGCAGCACTGGTCTTCCACCGCACCGTGACCGTCACGGCCTTGTACGACAGGCTGCCGTCGCCCGTGCCGCAGGCGGTGGCCGCGCCGGACGACCGGGTCCACGACACCTTCCGGGTCAGGTCGAAGACCTGGTTGCCGACCTGCTTGGTGGCGGTCCCGCTCTTCACGTTGAAGATGCTCGGGGTGTCCCGGAGGTCGTCGATGTCCTCCATCGCGATCGTCGACGCGACCTCTCGAGCACGGGTGTCCTTCGACAGCACCAGTGAGGCGGCGATGCCCGCGGCGATCCCGGCGGCGATCAGGGCGAAGATCGTCATCGCGACCATCACCTCGATGATCGTGAAGCCGTCCTCGCTCTCACGTGCGGAACGCAGTCGCTCGGCGATGCGCGAGATCATGGCGTTCCTTCCTCGTGGAGAGATGGCATAGCCCGTGCGGTCGTTCGACCGCACGGGCACTCCTCAGTACTACTTCTTGGTGAAGACGCCGGCGGAACAGGAACCCTCGGCTACGCCGGAAGCGTCGGTCGCGCCGAACGTCTTACCAGTCGCGGTGCTCTTGCCCGCGATGCAGAAGGCAGTCTTGTCCGCGTTGACCGTGTAGGTCAGGGTCGTGTCCGTACCAGAAGTACTGCCCGCGGCCTTGTACGGGTCAGCGGCCAGTTCCGCCGTGCTGATGCTTGCGGGAAGCGTTCCCGAGTCCGACTGCGTGACAACGGTCACGACCGCGGTCTTCGCGTTCGTGATGTCGGACTTGACGGCCGAGTTCTTCGCGTTGTTCTGCACGCTGATGTACACCGGGATGGCGATCGCGGCGAGGATGCCGATGATGATGACGACGACGAGGAGCTCGATGAGCGTGAAGCCCTTCTCGCCGTCCTTCAGGAGACCCTTGCGGCGAGCGTCGAGCTTGCCCATGAGAGCGAAGTACATGGTTGTTTCCATTCTGCGGGGAATGTCGGGGAAATGGTTTCGGGGCTTGCTCGGCCGCCGCAGATCAGCGTATTGGGGGCACATCGAGCGGCCAATCCCGAGAACGGGGGCCATGCTGGGCACAAAACACCCCCAGTGCGGGGGAGGGTCGATATCGACAATGCCCCCGCATGGGGGTGGAATGACTAGGAAGCGTTCTGCACGACGTTGGTGATCTGGAAGATCGGCATGTACAGCGCGATGATCATCCCGCCCACCACCACCCCCAGGAACGCGATGAGCAGCGGCTCGATCAGCGAGGTGAGGGCATCGGTGGTCGCCTCGACTTCGGCGTCGTAGAACACCGCGATCTTCTCGAGCATGATCTCGAGGGAACCGGCGTCTTCACCGACCGCGACCATCTGCGTCACCATTGCCGGGAAAACCGATTGTGCGGCGAGCGGCACCGCGATTGATTCACCTTTCCGCACGGCCTCTGCGACATTGTCGAGCGCGCGCTTCACGACGAAGTTGTTCGACACTTCCCCGACGATCCGCAATGCCTGCAGAATGGGAACGCCGGCGCCGATCATGTTCGAGAAGTTGCGAGCGAACCGAGCAATGACGATCTTCTTCTGCAGCGGGCCGAACACCGGGAGTTTCAGGGTGATCGGATCGATGAACGCTCGGACGCGTTCGGTGTTCTTGTTCGCTCGCCACCAGAGCCACGCCAGCACGACGACGATCGCGAGCGGGATCGCGACGTACCGCATGGCGTGTGACAGCGTCACGAGGATCTGCGTCGGCAGCGGGAGCGTGCCGCCGAGCGACGAGAACATGTCCTGGAAGATCGGGACGATGAAGATGAGCATGATGGCGACCGCCACCAGCGACATCACGAGCACGACCACCGGGTAGGTCATCGCCGACTTGATCGTCGAGCGGAGCTTGTGCTCCTTCTCGAAGTTCGTCGCGATGGAGTCCATGGCCTGGTCGAGGAAGCCGCCGGTCTCCCCCGCACGGATCATGTTGATCATGATCGGCGGGAAGTCGACCGGGTACTTCGCGACGGCGTCGGAGAAGGAGACGCCGCGCTCGACGTCGTCGCGGACCTTGCCGAGGATGTCCTTGAGCTTCTTGTTCTCGGTCTGGTCGGACAGGATCGTCAGGGTCCGCAGGAGCGAGAGCCCCGAGGTGAGCATCGTCGAGGCCTGCCGCGACATGATCGCGAGGTCCTTGAGGCCGACGCCCTTCTCGAACCCGGGGATCTTGATCTCGGTCTGGAGCCCGGTGCCGGCCTTCGCCTCGGTGATGGCGATCGGTGAGACGCCCATCCCCCGGAGACGCTGGACGACGGCCCCCTCGGACGCGGCGTCGAGGCGACCCTTGACGAGCTTGCCGGCGCCGTCACGCCCACGGTAGTCGAACGCGAGTGACATCAGTAGCCTCCGGAGAACTTGTCGCCGAAGTCGATGCCGCTGGCGGCGATCGCGGCGGCCGAGGAGTCGGACGGGGACTCGACGCGCTGGACGAGCCGGTCGAAGCCCTCTTCGTCGTGCACCTTCTCCATCGCGGCCTTGCGCGAGATCGTGCCGACGTTGACCAGCTCAGCGAGGTCCTGGTCCATGGTGTGCATGCCGAGGTCACGGCCGGCCTGCATGGCGGAGGTGATCTGGTAGGTCTTGCCCTCGCGGATGAGGTTGCCGATGGCCGGGGTGATCGTCATGATCTCGGTGGCGACGACCCGGCCGACGCCGTTGGCCTTCGGCACGAGGGTCTGGCAGACGACGCCCTGCAGGGTGGCCGCGAGCTGGGTGCGGATCTGCCCCTGCTGGTGCGGCGGGAAGACGTCGATGACGCGGTCGATCGTGCCGGGGGCGCTCTGCGTGTGCAGGGTGGCGAACACCAGGTGACCGGTCTCGGCGGCGGTGAGCGCGACGGAGATGGTCTCGAGGTCGCGGAGCTCACCGATCAGGATGACGTCGGGGTCCTGCCGCAGCACGTGCTTGAGCGCCGAGGCGAAGGAGTGGGTGTCGGCGCCGACCTCGCGCTGGTTGATGATCGACCGCTTGTGGTCGTGCATGAACTCGATCGGGTCCTCGACCGTGACGATGTGGTCGGCACGGCTCTCGTTGACCAGGTCGATGAGCGCCGCGAGGGTGGTCGACTTGCCCGAACCGGTCGGGCCGGTGACGAGGACCAGGCCACGGGGCAGGCCGGCGAAGTCGCCGACGTGCGCGGGGATGCCGAGCTGCTTGAGCGTCTTGATCCTGGTGGGGATGATGCGGAACGCCGCACCCCAGTTGCCGCGCTGCTGGTAGTAGTTCACACGGAAGCGGTACTCCGGCGACAGCGAGTACGCGAAGTCGAGCTCCTGGTCGTGGTCGAACTGCCCGGCCTGTTCGACGGACAGCAGCGTCTTGAGTGCCGCGATGACCTTGCCACGCGACCACGCGCCTCCGGGCACGGCCGGCCGGAGCGAGCCGTCGACGCGGACCGTGGGCGGGGCGTCGGCCGTGACGTGCAGGTCGGAGGCCCCCTGGTAGACGACCTGTGCGAGTGCGGTGATGAGGTCGGGGTCGGCGACCTCGCGTGCGTGCCGGGCGAAGTCGATGTCACCGGCCGAGGCCGCGGCGGGTGCCGGAGCAGGTACCGGCGGTGCGGCGTGGTGCGCGCCGCTGTAGGCGATGGCCGGCAGCTGCTGGGTCGCCGGCTCGGCGTACCCGTAGGTGGCCGTCGACGACGGCACCGCGGCAGGCGGCGTCGCCGGAGCGGTGGCGGACTGCGCCACGGGCGCAGCGACCGGACCACCCACGGGCCCGGCAACCGGGCTCGCCACGGCCGTGCCGGTGGGCGCGGGCCACACCGCCGAGTCGTCCGTCAGGTCGTAGACCTGCTCGGGCGAGGCGGCCGCGGCTGCGGCCAGACGCGCGGCACGGCGCGAGCCGACCTCGGCGCCCGGGGTGCCGGGGTGCCACCCGGCGACGGGCTCGTCGCCGGGCATGGTGATGTCGTACACGGAGTCGGTCATCTGCTCGTCCTGTTCCCCGGTCACGCGACGACGCGCAGGATCTCGTCGACGCTCGTCATGCCGAGCTTGACCTTCTCGAAGCCGTCCTGGCGGAGCGTGAGCATGCCCTGCTGCTGGGCGACGCGGCTGATCTCCGCGCTCGAGGCACGACCGACGGCGAGCCGCTCGATCTCCTCGGTCACGGTCATCACCTCGTGCAGGGCGATGCGGCCGCGGTAGCCGGTGTTCGAGCAGACGGCGCAGCCGACCGGGGCGAAGAACGCGGGCATCTCGTCGCCGGGGGCCAGGAACCCGAGCGCCCGGAGCTGCTCGATCTCGTACACGGCGGGCGCCTTGCACCGGTCGCACAGCCGGCGTGCGAGTCGCTGGGCGACGACGGAGTCGAGGGCGGACCCGACCAGGAACGGCTCGATGTCCATCTCGGTCAGACGGGTCACGGCCGACGGGGCGTCGTTGGTGTGCAGGGTCGAGAGCACGAGGTGCCCGGTCAGCGACGCCTCGATCGCGATCTGCGCGGTCTCGTGGTCGCGGATCTCACCGAGGAGCACGACGTCGGGGTCGGACCGGAGGATCGAGCGGAGTGCGGAGGCGAACGTCAGGCCGGCCTTCGGGTTGACCTGCACCTGGTTGATGCCGGCCATCCGGTACTCGACCGGGTCCTCCACCGTGATGACGTTGATCTCGGGCTTCGCCACGGCGTTGAGGGTGGTGTACAGCGTCGTCGACTTGCCCGAACCGGTGGGACCGGTGACCAGGATCATGCCGTACGGCTTCGAGTAGGACCGCTGGTACGCCTGGAAGTTCTGCTCGAGGAGGTTGAGGTCCTTGAGGGTCAGCGAGGTGTTCGTGTTGTCGAGGATCCGCATGACGACCTTCTCGCCCCACACGGTGGGCAGCGTCGCGACGCGGAGGTCGATCTGCCGGCCGCCGTGCCGCACGGACATGCGGCCGTCCTGCGGCTTGCGACGCTCGGCGATGTCGATGTCGCTCATGATCTTCAGGCGGCTGATCACGCCGTTCTGGATGTTCTTCGGCGCCGGCGCCATCTCGTGCAGCACGCCGTCGATGCGGTACCGGATCCGGACCTCGTGCTCGCCGGGCTCGATGTGGATGTCGGACGCGTGGTCCTGGATGGCCTGCGACACGAGCAGGTTCACGAACCGGACGATCGGGACGTCGTCGAGGGCGCCGTCGGCGATGTCGACCTGCGCCTTCGAGGTCGTCGACGCTTCTTCTTCGAGCGACGACGTCAGGTCGTTGAGCTCGTCGTCGGCGCGCAGGTACCGGTCGAGCGCAGCGACGAGGTCACGCTCCTCGACCTGCAGCGGCTTGATCGCGCGACCGGATGCCGTCCGGGCGTCGTCGATGGCGAGCACGTTCGTGGGGTTCACCATCGCGAGGATGAGCAGGTCGCCCTCGAACCCGACGCCGAGCACACCGTGGCGCCGGCACAGGGCCGCCGGCAGGATCGACACCGCGGTGCCGTCGACGGGGTAGTCGCTCAGCGGGACGGTGCGTGAGTTGTTCGACGCGGCCCGGGCGGTGATGAACTGGGCCTCGCTCACGACGCCCTGGTCGACCAGGCCGCGGATGGCGCGCTCGTCGAGGTCCTCGTCACCCGTCATCGCATCGAGGTGCTCGATGGGCAGGGCGCCGTTCAGGATGAGGATCTCGGACAGGGTCGCCATGAGTCCCGTGCCTCCTTGGACTCGCGCACGGCGAGACGTCGTCGGGTGATGCGCCACCAGGGATGTGGCGCCCGACCACGCTACTTCTGGGGCCCTCGCCGACCGCAGTCCCAGAAAGAGGGGGCGGAGGGGGTCCGGCTGCACCCAGAACTGGGGTCCACGACCGGTTCGGCCCCGGTCCGGGGGACGCTTCGGCCGGTTCGCGGTGGTCGTCGGAGGGTGCATGTCCGCCAGCCTCCCGGACCCCGCACTGCTCCCGGAGCCATGGCGAGCAGTCCGTGGAGAACGTCGGCGTCGCACGGGGGTGTGGAGGAACGAGGCCGCCGTCCGACACGGGCCGGACAGCGCGGCGCCGCGGAATCCCTCTCGACGCGCGCCCCCACCCGGGCACATGATGAGACATGGACATCACGAGCGTGACCGTGGGGTTGCCCGTCAGCGACATCGAGGCGTCCTGCCTCTGGTACGGCGCGGTCTTCGAGCGCACCGAGCCGGACCTCGAGCCCGAGGACGGCGTCGCCGAGTACGAGGTCGGCGGCATCTGGATCCAGCTCTACGTCGACGAACAGGCCGAGGAGAACCCGGTCAGCGTCCGCTTCGGCGTCGACGACGTCGCCGCGCAGCACGCACGCATCGGCGCGCTCGGCATCGACATCGGCCCCGTCGAGTGCGTCGACGGGGCGGTCGACTGGTTCGACGTCCGCGACCCCGACGGCAACGTGCTGAGCCTGTTCTCGCTGGTCGACGAGACCGGACGCGGTTCCGGCCGCGACAACGGCGCGGGCCGCGCGCTCTAGCCGCGACCCCACGGCGGACGGGAGGCCCGTGGCGGCCCCGCACCGCGCCTCCAGGCCGTCACGTGGTGACGACACGACGAAGGCCCCGCCTCCTTGCGGAGACGGGGCCTTCGTGGGATCACATCAGGCTCAGTTGTACGTGCCCGGCGTGAAGTCGTCCGACGAGAAGCTGTCGAAGTCGACGAAGCTCAGGTCGGCGTCCGAGAACGACGAGTCGTCAGCGAAGATGCGGTTGGGGTACCGCTCCGCCTTCGCCTCTTCGGTCGCGTTCACGTCCACGTCACGGTACCGGCTGAGGCCCGTCCCGGCGGGGATGAGCTTACCGATGATGACGTTCTCCTTGAGGCCGACGAGGTGGTCCTGCTTGCCCTCCATGGCCGCCTGCGTGAGCACGCGGGTGGTCTCCTGGAAGGAAGCGGCGGACAGCCACGACTCGGTCGCGAGGGACGCCTTCGTGATGCCCATGACCTCCTGGCGAGCCGAGGCGGTCTTGCGACCCTCCTGCAGCGCCGCACGGTTCAGCGCGTTGTAGCGCGACCGGTCGACGAGCTCACCCGGCAGCAGGTCGGTGTCGCCGTGGTCGACGACGGTGACCTTGCGGAGCATCTGGCGGACGATGACCTCGATGTGCTTGTCGTGGATCGGCACACCCTGCGAGCCGTAGACGTCCTGCACACCGTTGACCAGGTGCTTCTGGACCTCTCGGACACCCTTGACCCGGAGGACTTCCTTCGGGTCGACGGTGCCGGCGATGAACTGCTCGCCGAGCTCGACGTGCTGGTTGTCCTCGATGAGGAGCGTCGCACGCTTGAGCACCGGGTAGATGAACGGCTCGTCGCCGTTGTCCGGCGTGAGGATGATCCGACGACCCTTGTCCGTGTCCTCGACCACGACGCGGCCGGGGGCCTCGGCGATCGGGGACGCGCCCTTGGGGGTACGCGCCTCGAAGAGCTCCGTGACACGCGGCAGACCCTGGGTGATGTCGTCGGCCGAGGCCGAACCACCCGTGTGGAAGGTACGCATCGTCAGCTGGGTACCGGGCTCACCGATGGACTGCGCGGCGATGATGCCGACTGCCTCACCGATGTCGACCAGGTTGCCGGTGGCGAGCGAACGGCCGTAGCACTTCGCGCAGACACCGACGGCCGACTCGCAGGTCAGGACCGAGCGCACCTTGATGCTCTCGACACCGGCTGCCAGCAGCTTCTCGAGGAGCACGTCACCGACGTCCTCGCGAGCCTCTGCCACGACCGTGCCCTGTGCGTCCACGGCCTCGGTGGCCAGGGTGCGGGAGTACACGGTGTTCTCGACGCGCGGGTCGCGGACGAGCTTGCCGTCGGCGTCCACGGTCGCGATCGGCAGCTCGAGGCCACGCGTCGTGCCGCAGTCGTCCTCGCGGATGATGACGTCCTGCGAGACGTCCACGAGACGACGGGTGAGGTACCCGGAGTCCGCGGTACGGAGCGCGGTGTCGGCAAGACCCTTGCGAGCACCGTGGGTGGCGATGAAGTACTCCGCCACGGTCAGGCCCTCGCGGTACGAGTTGATGATCGGGCGGGCGATGATCTCGCCCTTCGGGTTGTTCACCAGACCACGCATACCGGCGATGTTGCGGACCTGGAGCCAGTTACCACGAGCACCGGACGACACCATGCGGTTGATGGTGTTGTCGACCGGGAAGTTGTCGCGCATCTCCTGCGCGATCTCGTTCGTGGCCTCGGTCCAGATCTTGATCAGGTCGGCGCGACGCTCGGAGTCGGTGATCAGACCCTTGTCGAACTCGCCCTGCACCTTGGCGGCCTGGATCTCGTAGCCCGCGATGATCTCCTTCTTGCGAGGAGGCGTCACGACGTCCGACAGGGCGACGGTCACACCGGAGCGGGTGCCCCAGTAGAAGCCGGCGTCCTTGATCCGGTCCAGCGCAGCGGCCGTCTCGGTCTTGGAGTAGCGCTCGGCGAGGTCGTTGACGATCGCGGACAGCACACCCTTGTCGGTGACCTTCTGGACGAACGGGTAGTTCGCCGGGAGGGTCTCGTTGAAGAGCGCACGGCCCAGGGTCGTCTCGAGCAGCACGGTGTCGCCCTGCTCGTAGCCCTCGGGAGCTTCACCCTCGGCGAAGTGGACACCCGTCATGCGGATCTTCGCCATCGCGTTGAGGTGCAGCGTGTGCTGGTCGTTGGCCAGGATCGCCTCGGCGACCGAGGAGAACGCACGGCCCTCACCGACGGCGCCCTCGCGGACGGTCGTCAGGTGGTGCAGACCGATGATCATGTCCTGTGCGGGCAGGGTCACCGGACGGCCGTCGGACGGCTTCAGGATGTTGTTCGAGGCGAGCATCAGGATGCGGGCCTCGGCCTGGGCCTCGACCGACAGCGGGAGGTGCACGGCCATCTGGTCGCCGTCGAAGTCCGCGTTGAACGCAGCACACACGAGCGGGTGGAGCTGGATGGCCTTGCCCTCGACGAGCTGCGGCTCGAACGCCTGGATGCCCAGACGGTGCAGCGTCGGCGCACGGTTCAGCAGCACGGGGCGCTCGCGGATGATCTCCTCGAGCACGTCCCACACCTGCGGACGCGAACGCTCGACCATGCGCTTGGCCGACTTGATGTTCTGCGCGTGCGACAGGTCGATCAGGCGCTTGATCACGAACGGCTTGAAGAGCTCGAGCGCCATCTGCTTGGGCAGACCGCACTGGTGCAGCTTCAGCTGCGGGCCGACGATGATGACCGAACGGCCCGAGTAGTCGACGCGCTTGCCGAGCAGGTTCTGGCGGAAACGACCCTGCTTGCCCTTGAGCATGTCGCTCAGGGACTTCAGGGCGCGGTTGCCGGTACCCGTGACCGGACGTCCACGACGACCGTTGTCGAACAGCGCGTCGACGGCTTCCTGCAGCATGCGCTTCTCGTTGTTCACGATGATCTCGGGGGCACCGAGGTCGAGCAGGCGGCGGAGACGGTTGTTGCGGTTGATCACACGACGGTAGAGGTCGTTGAGGTCCGACGTGGCGAAACGGCCACCGTCGAGCTGCACCATCGGGCGCAGCTCCGGCGGGATGACCGGCACGACGCCGAGCACCATCGCGGCCGGCGAGTTGCCGGTGGCGAGGAAGGAGCTGACGACGCGCAGACGCTTGATCGCGCGGATCTTCTTCTGGCCCTTGCCCTCGGCGATCTGCAGACGCAGCGCCTCGGCCTCGGCGGCCAGGTCGAACGCCTCGAGCCGGAGCTTGATCGCCTCGGCGCCCATGTAGGCGTCGAAGTAGATCCCGAACCGGTCCTGGAGCTCGTGGAAGACGGCGTCCTCGGGCTTGAGGTCGCCCACCTTGAGGTTGCGGAAGTCCTCCCACACACGCTCGAGACGGGTGATGTCCTCGTCGAACGACTTGCGGACCTGGGACATCTCCTTCTCGGCGGTGTCCTTGGTGCGGCGCTTGACGTCGGCCTTCGCACCCTCTTCCTCAAGGGCTGCGAGGTCGTCCTCGAGCTTCTTGAGGCGGTCGGCGATGATCGAGTCGCGCTGGCCCTCGAGGGTCTTGATCTCGAGACGCATCTCGTTCTCGAGACCCGGCATGTCCGCGTGACGGCCCTCTTCATCGATGTCGATGATCATGTACGCCGCGAAGTAGATGACCTTCTCGAGGTCCTTCGGCGCCATGTCGAGGAGGTACCCGAGGCGCGACGGGACGCCCTTGAAGTACCAGATGTGCGTGACGGGGGCAGCGAGCTCGATGTGGCCCATGCGCTCACGACGGACCGAGGACTTGGTGACCTCGACGCCGCAGCGCTCGCAGACGATGCCCTTGAACCGGACACGCTTGTACTTGCCGCAGGCGCACTCCCAGTCGCGGGAAGGACCGAAGATCTGCTCGCCGAACAGACCGTCCTTCTCGGGCTTCAGGGTGCGGTAGTTGATGGTCTCCGGCTTCTTGACCTCGCCGTACGACCACTGACGGATGTCCTCGGCGGTCGCGAGGCCGATCCGAATGGCGTCAAAGGAAGTTGCTTCGAGCAATGTTCTTCTCTCTTGCTGATTCAGGCTTCGATGTACGGGCGGGATCAGATGTCGTCGACGGAGGACGACTCGAACCGCGAGGAGATGTTGATGCCCAGCTCCTCCGCAGCGCGGAAGACCTCGTCATCGTTGTCGCGCAGGCTGACCGCCTGGCCGTCGGCCGAGAGGACCTCGACGTTCAGGCAGAGCGACTGCATCTCCTTCATGAGGACCTTGAAGGACTCGGGGATGCCGGGTTCCTGGATGTTCTCGCCCTTGACGATCGCCTCGTAGACCTTCACGCGGCCGAGGATGTCGTCGGACTTGATCGTCAGGAGCTCCTGGAGGGCGTAGGCGGCACCGTACGCTTCGAGCGCCCACACCTCCATCTCACCGAATCGCTGTCCACCGAACTGCGCCTTACCACCCAGCGGCTGCTGCGTGATCATCGAGTACGGACCGGTCGAACGCGCGTGGATCTTGTCGTCGACCAGGTGGTGCAGCTTGAGGATGTACATGTAGCCGACCGAGACGGGCTCCGGGAACGGCTCGCCGGAGCGGCCGTCGAAGAGCTGCGCCTTGCCGGACGAGCCGATCAGTCGCTCGCCGTCGCGGTTCGGGAGGGTCGAGTCGAGGAGGCCCTCGATCTCGCGCTCGTACGCACCGTCGAACACCGGGGTGGCGACCTTGGTGCCGGGCTCGGCGCTGTGCGCTGCCTCCGGCAGGTTCTCGGCCCATTCCTGGATGCCCTCGACGTTCCAGCCCTGCTTGGCGAGCCACCCGAGGTGGATCTCGAGCACCTGGCCGAAGTTCATGCGGCCGGGGACGCCGAGCGGGTTGAGGACGATGTCGACGGGGGTGCCGTCGGCGAGGAACGGCATGTCCTCGACCGGGAGGATGGTCGAGATGACGCCCTTGTTGCCGTGACGACCGGCGAGCTTGTCACCCGCGGTGATCTTGCGCTTCTGGGCGATGTAGACGACCACGCGCTGGTTGACACCAGAGCCGAGTTCGTCGTCACCGTCCTGCGAGTCGAACACCTTGACGCCGATGATCGTGCCCTCTTCACCGTGGGGCACCTTGAGCGAGGTGTCGCGGACTTCGCGCGACTTCTCGTTGAAGATGGCACGGAGCAGACGCTCCTCGGCGCTCAGCTCGGTCTCGCCCTTCGGCGTGACCTTGCCGACGAGGATGTCGCCGGGGCGGACCTCGGCACCGATGCGGATGATGCCGCGCTCGTCGAGGTCGGCCAGCAGGTCCGGGCTGACGTTGGGGAGGTCACGGGTGATCTCCTCCTTGCCGAGCTTGGTGTCGCGGGCGTCGACCTCGTACTCCTCGATGTGGATCGAGGAGAGCGTGTCGTCCTTGATGAGGTTCTGCGACAGGATCATCGCGTCCTCGTAGTTGTAGCCCTCCCACGGCATGAACGCGACGAGGAGGTTCTTGCCGAGCGCGAGCTCGCCGTTCTCCGTCGCGGGACCGTCGGCGATGACCTCGCCCTGCTCCACGCGCTCGCCTGCGGAGACGATGACGCGGTGGTTGTAGCTCGTGCCCTGGTTGGAGCGGTCGAACTTGCGCAGGTAGTAGGTCTGCGTGCCGCCCTCGTCGAGCTGCAGGGTGACGGCGTCGGCCGAGACCTCGGAGACGACACCGGCCTTGTCGGCGGTGACGACGTCGCCGGCGTCGATGGCCGTGTAGCCCTCCATACCGGTGCCGACGAGCGGCGACTCGGAGCGGAGCAGCGGGACGGCCTGACGCTGCATGTTCGCACCCATCAGGGCGCGGTTCGCGTCGTCGTGCTCGAGGAACGGGATGAGCGACGTCGCGACCGACACCATCTGGCGCGGGGAGACGTCCATGTAGTCGACCTCGTCCTTGGCGACGAGCTCGACCTCGCCACCCTTCTTGCGGACGAGCACCTTGTCGTCGGCGAAGTGGAAGTCGTTCGTCAGCGGGGCGTTGGCCTGCGCGACGACGAACTCGTCCTCTTCCGAAGCGGTGAGGTAGTCGATGGTCTTCGTGACCTCGCCGTCGACGACGCGACGGTACGGGGTCTCGATGAAGCCGAAGGAGTTGATCCGACCGAAGGACGCGAGCGAACCGATCAGGCCGATGTTCGGGCCTTCCGGGGTCTCGATCGGGCACATGCGGCCGTAGTGCGACGGGTGGACGTCACGGACCTCGACGCCGGCACGCTCACGGGACAGACCACCCGGGCCGAGGGCCGAGAGACGACGCTTGTGCGTCAGGCCCGCGAGCGGGTTGTTCTGGTCCATGAACTGCGACAGCTGGGACGTTCCGAAGAACTCCTTGATCGCGGCGACGACCGGACGCACGTTGATGAGCGTCTGGGGCGTGATCGCCTCGATGTCCTGCGTGGTCATGCGCTCGCGGACGACGCGCTCCATGCGGGACAGACCCGTGCGGACCTGGTTCTGGATGAGCTCGCCGACGGCGCGGATGCGACGGTTGCCGAAGTGGTCGATGTCGTCCACGTC
Organism: Curtobacterium sp. MCSS17_006; assembly: GCF_003234215.1. NCBI lineage: Bacteria > Bacillati > Actinomycetota > Actinomycetes > Micrococcales > Microbacteriaceae > Curtobacterium > Curtobacterium sp. MCSS17_006. The sequence goes on from NZ_QKSO01000010.1 coordinate 148,859, forward strand.
GAGGCGCAGCTGCACCGGCTCGCCGTCACGGACGCCGTCGATCGTGGTGCGCTCAGCGTGCAGCGACACCAGGTACTTGATCGTCGCGACGATGTCCTTGACGGTGAGCACCGAGTCGGACAGCGGGGCGTCCATGCCGAGCTTGCGGTTGACCTTGTAGCGGCCGACCTTCGCCAGGTCGTAGCGCTTCGGGTTGAAGTAGAAGTTGTCGAGGAGCGCACGCGCGGCCTCGGCAGCGACCTGCTCGCCGGGACGGAGCTTGCGGTAGATGTCCTTGAGCGCCTCTTCCTTCGTGAGGACGGCGTCCTTCTCGAGGGTCGACTCGATCGACGCGAAGCCCTGGAACTCGTCCATGATCTCTTCGCTCGTCAGGCCGAGGGCCTTGAGGAAGACGGTCACGGACTGCTTGCGCTTGCGGTCGATGCGCACGCCCACCTGGTCGCGCTTGTCGATCTCGAACTCGAGCCAGGCACCACGCGACGGGATGATCCGCGCCGAGTAGATGTCCTTGTCGGAGGTCTTCTCCTGCTGGCGCTCGAAGTACACGCCGGGCGAACGGACGAGCTGCGACACGACGACGCGCTCGGTGCCGTTGATGATGAACGTGCCGCGTTCGGTCATGAGCGGGAAGTCGCCCATGAAGACCGTCTGCGTCTTGATCTCACCCGTCATGTGGTTCATGAACTCGGCGTTGACGTACAGCGGAGCGGCGTAGGTCTTGCCGCGCTCCTTGCAGTCGTCGATCGAGTACTTCGGGTCTTCGAGCTCCGGCGCGGTGAACGAGAGCTGCATGGTCTCGCCGAGGTCCTCGATCGGGGAGATCTCCTCGAAGATCTCCTCGAGCCCCGAGTGCAGCGCGAGGTCGGTACGACCCTGCTCCTGCCCTTCGGCGAGGCGGGCCTTCCAGACGTCGTTGCCGACGAGCCAGTCGAAGCTCTCCGTCTGGAGTGCGAGCAGATCAGGAACCGTGAGGGTGTCCGTGATCTTGGCGAACGAGAGTCGCGAGTGGTTGCGACCGTTCTTGGGGTTGGTGGATGCGTTGGGCGCAGCAGCCAAGGGTGTGACCTCCGGTAGGCCCCGTCGGGCCGACACTGACGAGCAGTGTGTAGGTGAGTGGATTGATCGCTCGGCGAACCCTGAGATGCAAGCCCTGCGACCACGCCGACGCGTGCCTTGACGCGGAACGTCGGTGCACGTGTGGGATGATCTCCGTGAGCGGTACCCGCCGCCATATACGGGTCCGGCTGCACCAGGGCGAGATGAGTTTCTGTCTCAGAACTCTGCGTCGACCGCAATATGACGACACGGATGCCAGGGAGCGCGAACTGTCATCATAGTTCGCTCCGTGGCGCGCTGTCCAGTCCCGGCTTGACCGGATTCGGCAGTGGCGTGTATAAGCCGCCACACGCCGCTTCCATTCCCCTGCTCAGCCGGGCTCTGATCAACCCAGCCGCTCGCGCTCGACGCGATCCGCGCCTCCCGGCCCGCCCGGCAGTCCGGCCAGCGCACGGAACGCGTCCTCCGGGTGGCGCGTGCGGACGAACGTGACCCGGCCCCGGTCGTCCGTGAGCTCGATCCCGAGTCCCGGCGTCAGGATGAGCGCACGCTCGCCGCGACGGATCCGCAGGCCGACACCGCCGTAGGTGGCCGCGTCCGCCTCGACCAAGCGGACGTCGGTGATCCGCCGGCGCGGGATGCGCCGCGGCGGGAGCGGACGGAAGTGCAGGGTCACGTGCCGCTCGGTGACGGTGAACCCGGCCCGGGCGAGCAGGAGCAGCGACCCGAGGGCGACGGCGAGCAGGGCCGGCACCAGCAGGGCGACCTCCGGCGCGTCCCCGGGCCAGCCGAGCACGGCGGCGGACAGCCCGGCACCGCCGAGGAGCAGCGCCGTGCCGACGACCCGCATCCAGGTCGGTGCCGTCTCGCGGTCGGCGTGGAACGGCAGGGCGGCGCGGGACGGATGGGCGGCACGGGACGGCCGGGAGGCCCGGATCACCCGGGTGGGTCGGGTCCCGGACCGGTGGGTGTCCGGGGTGGTGAGGCGTGCGGTGGGCACGCTCATGGTGTCGGCGGTCATGACGGAGGTCTCCTGCGGCGGATCAGCAGTGGTGCACTCGTCATCGGGTGCGGTGCGTTCGACGGCCAGCGCGCGCGGGTGACCGGAGGGGTGGCGCGCAGCAGCACGCCGACGGCGCGCACGCTCGAGCGGTGGGGGCGCTCGCGGGCACGTCGTGGTCACGGTGTCCGGGCGGACGCGTGGTGTGTGGGGCACACACGCATCGACGCTCTGGCGTCGTGACGACAGGCGTCAACGGTACGCAACGAGTCTTGGCGTCCGCTGGTCGTCCATGTGTACGCATTCACGTGTCCGCAGTGCGTCGCCCGGGGACGACGGGGTGCGGACGGTCAGCGCAGGACGCGGGCGACGGCCTCGGCGCGGGTCCGGACCCCGAGCTTCGCGAACACCTGGTTCACGTACGACTTCACGGTGGGCACCGTCAGGAACAGCTCGGCGGCGATCTGCGGATTCGTCCGGCCGTCCGCGATCCGCTCGAGGACGTCCACTTCGCGCGGGGTGAGCTCCGGGAACCGCGCACCGAGCGACGGACCGGGATCGGGATCGGGCGACGCAGGCGCAGGCGCCGCGGAACCAGCAGCGACACCGTTGCCTGCACCGGCACCACCGGCGAGGCGCGCCACCAGCCGCGCCCCCACGGTCGCGTCGAAGGTCGACTGCCCGGCGGCCACCGCACGCACCGCGGTCGCGATCTCCGCGCGCCCGGCGTCCTTCGTCAGGTAGCCGCGGGCCCCCGCTCGCAGCGCGGTGGTGATGGAGTCGTCGTCGGCGTAGGTCGTCAGCACCAGGACCGCGACCCCGGGGTGCTCGGCGACGATCCGCGCGGTGGCGGTCGGCCCGTCGACACCCGGCATCCGCAGGTCCATCAGGACGACGTCGGGCACGTGCCGGTCGACGGCGGCGATCGCCTCGGCACCGTCGGCAGCCTGCCCGACGACCTGCACGTCGGGCACGAGCGACAGCACCGTCACCAGGCCGTCGCGGACGATGGCCTGGTCGTCGACCACGAGCACCCGAATGGTCACGAGCGGTCGTCCTCGGCGGCGACCGCAGCGTCCGCAGTGTTCGCGTCACGCGTGCCGTCGACGGGCAGGTGCATGGCGACGACGAACTCGTCGTCGGAACGCTCGGCCTCCACCGTGGCCTCGCTGCCGAGTTCCGCGAACCGCTCGCGCATCCCGAGCACCCCCTGCCCGCCGCTCGGCAGCGGGTTGGCCACGACGACGTCCACGGCGTCGCCGTCCCGGATCACGGACAGGGACACGGGGCGGCCGGGAGCGTGCCTGCGGGCGTTGCTGAGGGCCTCCCGGACGACCTGGACCACGGCGGCACGGTGGGCGTCGTCGAGGACGGCGAGGGTCGCGTCTCCCTGCACGACGACCTCGCCGCCGAACGATCGGTGCGCGTCGAGCAGGGCCGTCAGGCCCGACGTGTGGTCGGCGGACGGACTGGAGGCACGGGTCGGCTCCGGCTGGCCGGGCTGCGGTTCGTCGCGGAGCGCGTGCACCGCGCGCCGAGCCTCGGCCAGGCCGTCCGCGGCCAGCGCGCGTGCCTCGCCGGCTCGGCGGGTGGCCTCGTCGACGCGGCCGGCCTCGAGCAGGGCCTCGACCGCGTCGAGCTGCAGGACCAGACCGCCGAGCGAGTGGGCGAGGACGTCGTGGATGTCCCGGGACGCCCGCGACCGGTCGGCGAGGAGCCGTGCGCGCTGCTGCTGCCGCTCGGTCTCGCGGGCCTGCGCCGTCGTGATCCGGACCTGCCGACGGCTGAAGCCGACGAGCACGCCGAGCAGCAGCCCGCCGCTCACGCCGAGGACGAACTGCACCGACGTCTGCTCGAGCGTCGCGGTGACGGCCACCACCACGACGGCGGCGAGCGCGGCGACCACGGCCGTCCAGACCGGCAGACGCAGGTCTGCTCCGAGGATGACGAGCCCGACGATCACCGGGACCACCAGGAGCGAGTCGGTCGGCACAACGGCGAGGGATCCGGCGGCGATCATCACGCCGGCGGCGACGACGAGCACCCGGGGCGTGCGTGCCCCTTCGCGGACGGCCCAGGCGGCGAGCGCCACGGCCCCGAGGACCCAGACCCACGCGGGGTGGTGGAGCAGGAGGCCGTTCCGGACGAACCAGAAGGCGACCACGGCGATCCCGACGGCGTTGAGTCCCCAGGAGAGCACCGAGCGGGACCGGACCCCGGCGGGGTCGGTCGGGTCCGGGTCGGTGGGCAGGCTCACCGGACCATCATGCCGCGGCGGGCGGCCTCCGACCGGTCGCCGCCGCCGGGGATGCGCTGGTCGACGACCAGGGCACGGGCTGCACGGTTCAGGGCGAGCACGAGCAGGATCGTGCCGGTCGAGGTGAGCAGGTGCGCGCCGAGGTGGCCGCCGAGGACGTCGAGTCCGATGCGGGCGGCGATCAGGACGATCCAGAGCGCGGCGCCGAGCCACCCGGTGCGGGACTGCAGCGTGCGGCCCTTGTCGTCCGGCGTCGTGACGGTGCGGAACCGCGTCATGGCCCCCATCGCGAGGCCGACGCCGACGGTGAGCAGGGCCTCGAGGCCGAGGAACACGACGTCGGTGGTGGTGACGGTCGCCGTGGTCTGTGCGAGGACGACCACGCCGACGATCGCCATCACGAGCGGTCCCCGCCAGATGCGCGCCGGGTCGAGGGACCGCCAGGTCGCCTGCCGGTACGCCAGGAGGCCGACGAGGGCGAGGCCGATGAGCACGTTCGCGAGGAGCTGGACCGACATGGTGTGCCTTTCGAGGTGGTCCGGCGGAGTGTTCCGACCGGTGACATCAGCCTCGTTCCGGGCGCTCCGCGGGCACACCAACCAGGGGTGGGGACGCGGGTGGTGATCGCGGTGGTGTTCCATTGACGGCATGGCTGATGCGTTCGACGGGTTCCGGATCGGTGCGGGGTACTCGGTGGTGGAGCCGGACCGGCACCGACCGGGGTCCTTCACCCTGGTGGTGGACGGCACCCCGCAGTCGCACGTGGACCTCGAGGACCCGACCCACCTGGCGTTCGAGTACATCCGGCGGATCGGGCACGCGATCGACCTGCTGCCGGACGGCCCGATCACGGCACTGCACCTGGGCGCCGGCGCCCTCACCCTCCCCCGCTACGTCGCGGTGACCCGTCCGGGTTCGCGGCAGCAGGTGATCGAGCTCGAGCGCGACCTGGTCGAGCACGTGCGCGAGGCCCTGCCGTTCCCCCGCGGCGCCTCGATCCGGGTGCGGTACGGCGACGCCCGGGAGGTCCTCGGCAAGCTGCCCGCCGGACTCCGCGGCACCGTGGACTTGGCGGTGGTGGACGTCTTCGGTGGTTCGCAGATCCCCGCCCACGTGACGAGCGTCGAGTTCTACCGCGAGGTCGCCGCGTTCCTGTCGCCGACGGGCATCGTCGCGGTGAACGTGGCCGACGGCGCCGGGTTGGCCTTCGCCCGCGGGCAGGCGTCGACGCTGCAGTCGGTGCTGCCGTCGGTCGCCGCGGTCGCGGACACCGGCATGCTCAAGGGCCGGCGGTTCGGGAACATCGTGCTGCTCGGGTCGCCGACCGACCTGCCGGTGGCGGACATGCCGAGGCGGTACTCGTCCGACCCGATGCCGGCGAAGGTCGTGCACGGTGCGGAGCTCAAGGCGTTCATCGCCGGGGCGCCGATCGTCACCGACCAGACGGCGGTCGCGTCGCCGGAGCCGAACCGGAGCGTGTTCGGGGGCTGATGCCCGCACGGCACCCCCGGGGACGGACTTCGGACACTCGGCGGGTCCGGCTGTCAGGATGGTCTGAACGACCGCGCAGGTGCGCGACCGAGCGATGGGAACCCTGATGACGAACGACGACCGGAACGACCAGGACCGGACGGGCGACGGCCAGGCGCCGCGCTGGGGCGACGCCCCGCAGCAGCAGCCCGACGCCGAGGCCCCGCGGTACGGCGAGCGGGTGGACCCGGCGCCGACCTCGACCCCGCAGTACGGCGAGCAGTACCGGCAGGGCCAGCAGCAGCAGTACGGGCAGCAGTCCGGGCAGGGTCAGCAGTACGGCCAGCCGAACGGCGAGCAGCAGTACGGCCAGCCGTCGAGCACGCCGAGCTGGAACGACCAGCAGCGCCATGACCAGCACCACGACCAGCAGCCGTACGCCGCCGCGCCCGCGCACGCCGGTGCCCCGGCCTGGCAGAGCCACGACGAGCCGAAGCCCAAGAAGAAGACCCTCGGTGTCGTGGCGTTCTTCCTCGGACTCGCCGCGCTCGTCATCGGCGTCATCGGCGGGTACGTGATGGGGTCGGCGCTCGCCAACAGCGACGCGATCAACAACCTCGTACCGAGCAGCGGTGCCACCCCGGACCAGCAGGAGCTGCAGCGTCAGCTCATGAACGACCCGGCCGTCATCTCGCAGATCGGTGTCGGTGCGGTGATCGCCGGCGTCGCCGCGATCCTCGGGCTCTGGGCGCTCGTGCAGGGCATCATCGCCGCCGTGACCAAGCGTGGTCGCGGCTGGGGCATCTTCGCGATCATCCTGGCCGTCGTGGCCACGATCGCGACGCTGGTCACCTACGTCGGCGTGGCAGCTGCCGCCGCGGTGGCCGCCAACTCCTGATCGACCACTCGGAACGGCCCGTCGTGCTCCGGCACGGCGGGCCGTTCGTCGTCCCGGCCGCACCCGCGCAACCTGAGCGCGTCGCACCGACCGCTCCCGGGAGACCGCGGCTACCCTCGAACCGATGTCCCTCCCGCCCGACGACCGCCAGCAGCCCGACCTGTCCGACCGTTCCCGCGAACCGCGCCACGCGGCTCCCGTGACGGCCGGAGTCAGCCCGGGCAGCACCTTCGCGCCCATCAGCCTGCGACCCGCGGTCGACGTCGACGCCGTGCACCAGCGGCTCCGTGACCTCGGTCAGAGCCGCAGCACCGACGCCCTCGCCGAACGGGCCGAACTCCTCCGCCTGCTCGGTCGACTGGACGAGTCGCTCGTCATCGCGGAAGAGGTGTTCCGCCTCGCGATGTTCACCGGGGAGCGCCAGGACAAGGTCGCCGCGCGGATCCGTCGTGCGCACGTGCTGCACGACCTCGGGCGGCACGACCGCGCCGCCACCGAGGCCGCCATGGCCCGCGACACCGCCGCCACCGAGGAGTGGCCCGAACTCGAGGGCGCCGCAGCCGAGATCGAGGGCTGGTCGCTGTTCGAGAACGACCGCTTCGACGAGGCCCGCGCAGCACTGTCGCGGGCGTACCAGGCCTTCCGACAGGCCGGCGCGCCGTCCGAGCGCACCGACGCGTTGCGCACCGCGGTCGAGGCCGCCATGCGGGCCTCGATCACGAACCCGGCGGAACCGTCCGACAAGCCACGGACCGCCCGCGAGGTCGCCGCCCGCCGTGCCGAGGACGAGGAACCCACCACCCGCGTCGCCGAGCCGGTGAAGCAGGTCCCGCCGATCCGCCGCCGCGTGCTCGGTGCGCCCGACGCCGCACGGACCGAGGCCGACGACATCTGGGGCCGGATCGCGGCCCGGGCAGCGAAGAAGGGCCAGGCCGACCCGCGCGCCGAGCAGTGACCGCGCTCGAGACCGTCCGGCTCCGTGCCGAAGCGCTCATCGCCGAACACCTCGGCGCCGGGACCTGGGCGTTCGGGTTCGACCACGCCAAGACCCGTGCCGGCCAGTGCGACTTCGCACGGAAGCGGATCACGGTGAGCCGGCACCTGGCCACACGTTTCTCCGACGACGACGTCGAGCAGGTCCTGCTGCACGAGGTCGCGCACGCACTCGCCGGCGCCCGGGCGGCACACGGACCGAAGTGGAAGCGCACGGCTGCGGGGATCGGGTACACCGGCTCCCGGCTGCACGACGGGCCGATCGCCAGCGAGCTCGCCCCCTGGATCGGCACCTGCCCCGCGGGGCACGAGCACTTCCGGTACCGCACGCCCACCCGTCCCCTGGCCTGCGCCCGTTGTTCCCGGCGGTTCGATGCCCGGAACGTCATCACCTGGCGGCGCCGAACCGCGGACGACGACGCGGCCACGATGGCATCGACTACCGCATGAGGGTCCCGACGCACGGAGGCGCGCCGGTAACCCGTTAGCCTGGGCGGATGCACACGGGGCAGCACATCCGCACGGACGCCGGTTCCTCCTGGTTCTTCGACGCCGGACGGATCGCGCTCGACTTCGCGCACACGGGTGGCTTCGCCGACGACCCCACCGGACGCCGACCGCGGTCGCAGCTCGGGGAGCTGCTCGCGAGCCCGGCCGACCTGGACGAGTGGCTCAGCGAGCACACCGAGCCGATCGACGTCGGTGCCAGCGCCCGCGAGCTGCAGGACGCCCGGGCCCTGCGTGCCGCGATCGCCCGACTCGCCGTGGCCGCCGCCCCCGCGCCGACGAGCACCGCCGCGGAACGCACCGCCGTGGCGGCGGGCCTGCGTGCCGGCGCCGGCCGCACGCGCCCCGCGCCCGACGACATCGACACCGTCAACCTGTTCGCCGCCCTGCCGGACGTGCCCCCGAGCCTCCCGGGTGGCCGACGCCGTGCCGGAGCCAACCGGGTCCGCCTGGCGCAGGCCCTGTCGAGCGTCGCGCGCGACGCCGTCGCGCTCTTCACCGAGGTCGGCTTCGACGACGTCGAGGCCGACGGCCGGCCGACCCGGCTGAGCCGGTGCTCGGCCGAGGACTGCGGCCTGGTGTTCTACGACTCGTCGCGCGGTGGGACCCGACGCTGGTGCTCGATGCAACGGTGCGGCAACCGGGCGAAGGTCCGGGCGCACCGCGCCCGCCGCGCCGCGGAGTGACCACGAGCTGAGCACGGGGTGACCACTGTCCGTGGCCGCGCCGACGGGCCGTACGTCGGCCCTCCGCGAGCGGCCACGACACCCCGCCCACCTCCGCCGAGCGGTCACCAACCGTCGGCTGGCGGCCTCCCAGCCGACGGGTCGTGACCACCCGACACAACGCAAGCGACGAGTCGCGACCAGCCACCGGCCGGGAGGCGCGGGGCGGCGCCGCCACGGGCCTCCCGTCCGCCTTCCGCGAGCGGTCAGGACACCCCGCCCACCTCCGCCGAGCGGTCACCAACCGTCGGCTGGCGGCGTCCCAGCCGACCGATCGCGACCACCCGAAACACGCACGCACGAGTGGCAACCGGCGAGCACCACGACAAGACGAAGAAGAAGATTCGGTGGGCCGAATTCTCTGGCAGGATCGGTGCATGACCGACACTGCCAGCCCCCGGCTCGACGAGCACCCATCCGGTGCCCCGCGTCGCCGCGCAGCCGGGCTCTCCCTGCTCGGACCGGCGTTCGTCGCGGCCATCGCGTACGTCGACCCGGGCAACGTCGCCGCCAACCTGACCGCCGGCGCCGAGTACGGGTACCTGCTGCTCTGGGTGCTCGTGGCCGCGAACGCCAGCGCCGTGGTGGTGCAGTACCTGTCCGCCAAGCTCGGGGTGGTGACGGGCAAGTCGCTGCCCGAGCACCTCGGCCTGCGGATGCGGCGCACCCCGCGCCTGCTGTTCTGGGGTCAGGCCGAGATCGTCGCCGCCGCGACCGACATCGCCGAGGTCATCGGCGGCGCGCTGGCGCTCTACCTGCTCTTCGGCTTGCCGCTCGTGGTCGGCGGGATCATCACCGGGCTCGTCTCGATGCTCCTGCTGACCCTGCACAGCCGCCGGGGCACGCGCCTGTTCGAGACCGTGGTGACGGCGATGCTCGCGATCCTGACGGTGGGCTTCTGTGCCGGGCTGCTGTTCGCCCGGGTCACACCGGCCGACCTGGTCGCCGGGCTCGTGCCGCGGTTCGAGGGCTCCGGGTCGGTGCTGCTGGCGGCCTCGATGCTCGGCGCGACCGTGATGCCGCACGCGGTGTACCTGCACTCGGCGCTCGCCCGGGACCGCCACGGGGACGTCCCCGCCGGGCCGGAGCGTCGCCGAGTGCTCGTCGCGACCCGGTGGGACGTCGGCCTCGCGCTGATCGTCGCGGGCGGGGTGAACATCGCGATGCTCGTCCTCGCCGCGGCCACCCTGCCGGGCGTCGAGGGCACCGACTCCATCCCCGGTGCGCAGCGCGCCATCGCCGAGAACGTCGGCCCGGTCGTCGGGGTGCTCTTCGCCGTGGGCCTGCTCGCGTCCGGCCTGGCCTCGACCTCGGTGGGCTGCATGGCCGGCGCGGAGATCATGAAGGGCCTGCTGCACGTGCGGATCCCGCTCGTGGCCCGGCGCGCGATCACCCTGGTGCCCGCGATCGTGCTGCTCGCGCTGAACATCGACGCGACGATGCTGCTCGTCGTCAGCCAGGTGGTGCTGAGCTTCGGGATCGCCTTCGCGATCGTGCCCCTGGTGGTCTACACCTCGCGACGGAGCGTGATGGGGACCGACGTGAACGCCGCGCCCACCCGCGTGGTGGCGTGGGTGATCGCGGCGGTCATCGTGGCGCTCAACGTCGCGCTGGTCGTGCTCACCCTGACCGGCTGAGTCCCAGCCGATCAGGGTGACGGGCGGTCGTCACTCGACGACCTGGACGTCCTTCCAGAACGCGACGTAGCCCGAGTAGTCCTTGCCGACGCGGTCGAACGACGACGGGATCGGCGTCGGGTACGACCACGCGCGGTCCTGCAGCGCCTGTCCGTCGACGTTCACCGTGAAGTACTGGGTGTCGCCCTTCCACGGGCAGTGGTACTGGGTGGGGCTCTCGCTGAAGAGCTCGGTCTTCACGCTCGACGGCGGGAAGTACCAGTTGCCCTCGATCTTGATGAGGTCCTCTTCGGGGGCCTCCGCGATCACCGTGTCGCCGACGACTGCCTTCATGGCGTTGCTCCTTCGCTCGCTGGTTCCGTGACGGGGCGAACGCTACGCGCGCTCCCCCGATTCCCGCAGGACGGGCAGGTCCGGCCCCGCGGCGAGCGCCGCGTGCACGTCGTCGCGGCTCAGGACGGCAGCGCCCTCGGACGCGCTGACCAGGTGCCGCACGGCACGGCGCAGCCCCGTGTACGCCGCGCAGGCCGCAGCGGCTTCGGGTGAGGTGTGGTCGATGCCGACCTCGGTGAGCGCGTCGACGACGGCTCCGGCGGCGAGCAGGTCCTCGACGGCGAAGTCGGGTGCGTCGGCGACGTCGACGGACTCCCCCGCCGCCTCGGCCGCGTCGTCGAGGGCTGCGGTGTGGTGCAGCCCGGCGGCCACGATCGCGACGACGCACCGGTCACCGCGTGCGGCCTGGAGGCCCGTCACCCGTTCCGCGACCGCCGCCGCGTTGCCGAGGTGGCCGAGCACGACCTCCGGACCCTGCGGCAGATGGGCCGTCACGTTCCGCAGCGCGCGCCGCTGTGCTGCGGCGTCGGGGGTCGGCGGCAGGGCGTCGACCCAGACGAGCAGGTGGGTGCCGTGGGCGATCCGTGCCGCACCTCCGGGACCCCACGCGAACCGGACCTGGTACTTCTCCTGGGTGCGTTCTGCCACGTCCGTCACGATAGCCGCCCGGGCGATGCTGTCCCTCTCCACAGGGTCGCTGTCCGACCGGGTTCCACCAGGGTCGGCGACCCTAGGATGCATGGTCATGGAGATCGCCCCCGTGCCCACCCTGACCGGCGACCGTGTGACGCTCGAGCCCCTCGGGCAGGAGCACGCGGAAGACCTGCGGGCGGCGGTCGCGGACGGCGATCTGTGGCGCACCTGGTACACCTCCGTACCCGCCCCGGCACAGGTCGAGGCCGAGATCGACCGGCGGCTCGCCGAGCACGAGGCCGGACGCATGGTGCCCTTCGCCGTGCGGGACCGCCCGACCGGCCGGGTCGTGGGTGCGACGACCTTCATGAACATCGACCCGGGCAACCGTCACGTCGAGATCGGCAGCACGTTCCTGGCCCGGTCCGCGCAGCGCTCGGGGATCAACACCGAGTCGAAGCTGCTCATGCTGTCGCACGCGTTCGAGGCCTGGCAGTGCATCGCGGTCGAGTTCCGCACCCACTGGCACAACCTGCAGTCCCGGGCGGCCATCGCGGGCCTCGGCGCCAAGCAGGACGGCGTGCTCCGGAACCACGCGATCGGCCGCGACGGCACGCTGCGCGACACCGTGGTGTTCTCGGTGATCGCGTCGGAGTGGCCGGCCGTCCGGCTCGGACTGGCCGAGCGGCTCCGGCGGCACGACCGCGCCGAGGGGTCCCGCCGCCGGTCGGCCCGGCACGCCTGACCGTCGGAGCCCGCTGACGTCAGAGCCGACTGACGTCAGAGCGCGTGACGGACGGTCCGGTCACCGAGCTGCTGGACCGGACGCGCGTTCTCGACGTGCGCCGCCTCGAGGTCGGCGAGCTGGTCGGCGCCGAGCTCGATCGGGTCCTCGAGCACGATCCACCGCACCCCCTCGGTGCAGGGTGGGGTGGTGAGTGACCCCTCGTAGGTAGCGAACGACCGCGATGCGGGCAGCATCGACTCGATGTCCACGGTGCTCTCGCGACCCGCCCCTGCCGTCGCACCGGCGAGGTAGCTCTCGTAGGCGGGGTTGTGCGCGCCCCGCTCGGCGAGGACACCGATGACGGTCAGGGCTCCGCGGTCGTCAGCGTGCACGAAGTGGAACTCCGCGTCGGCCGGGTCGCCCTCGACGGTGTGCTCCGACCCCGCGTGGAAGTGCATCTGCACCAGGTCGAGGTCCGTGCCGGCGATGGTCGTCGAGGCACCGTCACCGGCGGTGAACTGCACGGTGTGCCCGTTGTCCGCCGTCAGACCCCGGACAGCGCCCGAGCCAACGAGGTCGAGATCGGCGCCTCCGCGGGCTGCCGGGAGGTCGATCGGGGACTGCTGTTCGCCGGTGCCGCACGTGCCGTACTCGTCGGTGAGAGCACCCCAGTGCTGCGGGGCACCTGCTCCCTCGTACGACCAGGACGTGCCGGCGTCGTGCGCGTCGGCCTCGGGAGACGTTCCGGCTGCGCGCCCTCGCGCCCACCTGGCGGACCGACGGCGAGTGACGCGACGCGGGTCGGGCCTCCCGTCCACCGCGGAGCGGGCGTAGCCTCGAC